>NZ_LWEZ01001652.1:0-1558 GCF_001634945.1 Alcanivorax sp. HI0044 | reverse complement strand
GAGTGCAAGTCTCCCTATTCCTCCTCGGATGCCATCGGCGAGGGCATCAACCAGCTACGCCGCTACGCCAACCTGCGCCGCCCGGAAGATGATGAAGGGGCGCAGAAGCTGTTCTGGTATAACCAGTTGATGGTGTCCACCTGCCGGGATCAGGCCCGGGTCGGCACCATCAGTTCCATGGCCCAGCATTACGGCGACTGGAAGGATGCTTACCCCTATACGGATGCGGATATCCGTGGGGTGCTGGCGAAGCCGGAGGCTGGGAGAGTAACGACCGACGGGAATGCCGCCAGCAAGATTGAAGATGTGCCGTCCACGGCCTATCTGGAACAGGTGAAGGCCATTCTTACTGGTGAAGGGGAAGCGGCCAATGGTGCAGGCGAAGCGGTGCAGAGCGATATCACCGCTCAGCAACGCCTGCTGATGGGCATGTTCAGCCACGACACCTTTCTCGACCTGATCCGCAATTTCATCCTGTTTGAACCGGTGGAAGGCCGCCTGATCAAGAAGGTGGCCCGTTACCAGCAGTACCGGGCAGTGAACAAGGTGATCGAGCGACTGAAGCACGGCACTACCCGTAAAGAAAAGTCCGGGGTGGTGTGGCACACCCAGGGCTCGGGCAAGTCGCTGACCATGGTCATGCTGGCGGTGAAGATGCGCCGCGACCCGGAACTGCAGAAGTACAAGCTGGTGTTCGTCACCGACCGTACCCAGCTGGACAGCCAACTTTCCGCCACCTTCCGCGATGCCCAGAACGAAACCATCTATAACGCCAACTCGGTGGCCAAGCTGAAAGAGCTGCTCACCAAGGATGCCTCTGACATTGTCACGGCCATGGTGCAAAAGTTTCAGGATGCCGAGGCGGAAGGCGACTTTACCGATCTGAACCCCAGCGACAAGATCATCGTGCTGGCCGACGAGGCCCACCGCACCCAGTTCGGCGGCCTGGCGGCTACAATCAATGCGGCCCTGCCCAATGCCCCCAAGATCGGCTTCACCGGCACCCCGCTACTGAAGACCCAGAAGATGGATCAGGCCTTTGGTGGCTACATCGACCAGTACAAGATCAATGAGGCGGTGGAAGACGGCGCCACGGTGCGGATCATCTACGAAGGCCGCCAGGCCCAGACCCAGGTGGTGGGCGAATCTCTGGACAAGCTGTTCGACGAATACTTCAAGGACAAGAGCGACGACGAGAAGCGCGAGATCAAGAAGAAGTACGGGGTGGAGCGGGCGGTGCGCGAAGCCCCGGCGCGGATTCGCTGGGTGTGCCTGGATCTGCTCAAGCACTACCGGGAGCATATCCAGCCCAACGGCTTCAAGGCCATGGTGGTGGTGGGCAGCCGCCATGCGGCCACGGTGTACAAGAAGACCCTGGATGAGCTGGGCGCGCCGCCGTCCGAGGTGATTATCAGTGGTAGCCACAATGACGAGGGCTACATTGCCAAGTACACCGACAAGGCCCAGCAGAAGCAGGCCATCGATGGTTTCAAGAAGCCCCTGAACGAGAACCCGCTGGCCTTCCTGATTGTGAAGGACATGCTGCTCACCGGCTTCG
>NZ_LWEZ01001651.1:0-1331 GCF_001634945.1 Alcanivorax sp. HI0044 | reverse complement strand
GATGCCCTCGGCGAGCGTCGCGGCGCCGTGGTCGCCATTGATCCCCGTGATGGCAGCGTGCTGGCGTTCGTCAGCCGCCCGGGCTTCAACCCCAACCTGTTCGTCACCGGGATTTCCTACAAGGATTACTCCGCCTACCGCAACGACCATGACAACCCGCTGTTCAACCGGGCCTTGCAGGGGCGCTATCCCCCCGGCTCCACCATCAAGCCCATGTACGGGCTCGCCGGGTTGGATGCCGGGGTGACCAACTGGGAACGCACTATTTTTGATCCCGGCTACTATCAGCTGGAAAACGATCCTCACCGCTACCGTGACTGGAAACGCTGGGGCCACGGCCGGGTGGATCTGCGCCTGGCGGTGGTGCAATCCTGTGATACCTACTTCTACGACATGGGGTTCAAACTGGGCATCGAGCGCATGCACCGTTACATGAACCAGTTTTCCCTGGGCCAACCCACCGGTATCGATCTCTACAACGAATCCAGTGGCATCATGCCCTCCAAACAATGGAAAAAGGCAGCCCGCGGCCGTCCCTGGTTCCACGGCGACACCATCAACGCCAGTATCGGTCAGGGGTTTGTCCTGGCGACGCCGCTGCAACTGGCCAACGCCACGGCGATCATGGCCAGCCACGGCAAGCAGGTCATTCCTACCCTGGCAGGCGACCACCAGCCAGTGGAACGAACCGACATCGTTCTGAATGATCAGGACAACTGGGAAAAAATGACCGAAGCCATGGTCGGTGTCACCGAGCTCGGCGGCACCGCACGTGCCATGGCCTCAGGGGCGAAATACGACATTGCGGCAAAATCCGGCACCGCCCAGGTCTTCTCGGTAGGTCAGGACGAAACCTATAACGAGGACGAGCTGGCAGAGCGCCTGCTGGACCACGCCTTGCTGGTATCGTTTGCACCCGCGGAAAAGCCGGCCATTGCCGTGGCCGTGCTGGTGGAAAATGGGCGCCACGGCGGCTCTACCGCCGGGCCAGTGGCTCGCCAGGTCATGGACGCCTGGCTGCTCGATAAAGAGGGAGAACTGAAGGTGCCGCCGGTATTCGCCAACACCCCGGCCACCCCCCCCTCCAATACTGCCGACGACGATTCGGATCAAGAGGATCGCCCATGAGCCAGCGCGAATTTATCCGCCAGATGCCCGGCCAGACCGGGGCCACCCTGTCTCCGGGGCTGGCGGTCCGCCTGCACCTGGACCCCCCGCTACTGGTCGGCCTGTTGCTGCTCATGTTCGGCGGGCTCACCGTTCTTTACAGCGCCGGCGGCGAAAGCATGGACCTGGTGGTGCGCCAGTGCATTCGTTTTGGTGCCGGCCTT
>NZ_LWEZ01001650.1:0-916 GCF_001634945.1 Alcanivorax sp. HI0044 | reverse complement strand
CTGTCGCGCAACAAGGTGGACCGGGTGGCCGAATGGCTATGCCAGCAGGGCATTAATGCTCTGCCCTACCACGCCGGGCTTTCTGGCCCGCTGCGGGAAAAACACCAGCAGCGCTTTCTGCGCGAGGACGGCATTGTCATGGTCGCCACCATTGCCTTCGGCATGGGCATCGACAAACCTGACGTGCGGTTTGTGGCGCATCTGGATCTGCCCAAGAGCATTGAGTCCTACTATCAGGAAACCGGCCGTGCCGGCCGTGATGGCAACCCGGCTACAGCCTGGATGGCCTATGGGCTGGAAGACGCCATCAAGCTCAAACAGATGCTCGCCCAAAGCAGTGGCAACGAGCAGCACAAGCGCAACGAAAACCAGCGCCTGGAAAGCATGCTGGGGCTGTGCGAAATCACCCATNGCCGCCGCCAGGCATTGCTGCACTACTTTGCCGAAACTCTGGAAAAGCCCTGCGGTAACTGCGACACCTGCCTGCACCCACCGGAAACCTTCGACGCCACCGAAGCCGCCCAAAAAGCCCTGAGCTGTGTCTACCGGACCGGACAGCGCTTCGGCGTCAATCACCTGATCGACGTGCTTACCGGCAATCGCTCCGACAAGGTCGCCAGCGCCGGGCACGATCATGTGTCCACCTGGAACATCGGTAACGAATTCAACGCCAACCAGTGGAAAAGCATCTACCGTCAACTGGTGGCCCGCGGCCTGCTCACCGTGGACATGAACGGTTACGGCGCGCTGCAACTGACCGACGCCTGCCGCCCCTACCTGCGCGGGGAACAACCCCTGCACCTGCGCAAGGAAATCGCCAAAGCGAAAAAAGCCGGCACCCGCAAAAGCCAGTCCAACGTGGCGGAAGCGGATCGCGCGCTGTGGGAAGCCCTGCGCGCCTGTCGCAAACGGCTAT
>NZ_LWEZ01001649.1:0-1287 GCF_001634945.1 Alcanivorax sp. HI0044 | reverse complement strand
CTGGCGCCGTTTTTTACGCAACACGGCTGCCCAGGCAATCATCACCAGATAGCCGATCACATTGAACAACAACACCCCGGTAAACTGCCTGGCCCCAGCGGGGGAAATATATTGCGCACCGAAGTCAGTGAAGAACGCGGTAACCAGATGCCAGGCCAGATAGAAAAGCATGTAGACAGACAGCAACACCGACAGCAACAGGCATTTTTCGCTGTCACTCCAGTCGAGCAATCGGTAAATCGCCGGTGATCTCGAAGCGGCTTTTCGCATAAGCAACCGTGACTCATTTCACACTCTTTCCGGAATTATGTCATTCAGGGAGCCGCCGCGGAGCCAGCGTAAACTACGTTGGGGCAGCCATTGCTACCAATGGTCGGAAAGCGGCGATAATGTGAGCACCGATATCGCACACGAAACGTTATCGCGGGAGTGCTGGGTATGCATTTCCCCCTTTACCTCAACCTCGGTTGAGGCCGTACCCTCCCCCTTCCTGTTGACGAACCCGGAGTCTGCCATGCCCCTTGATCTGGATGCCTATTGCCAACGTGTCGGTTATACCGGTGAGCGAACGCCTACTCTGGCCACGCTGCGCGCCTTGCAACAATGCCACCTGCTGCATATTGCCTTTGAAAACCTGAACCCTTTGCTTGGCAAGCCAGTACCACTGGATCTGGCCAGCCTGGAACGCAAGCTGGTGCAGCAGAGACGGGGTGGCTACTGCTTTGAGAACAACCTGTTATTCATGGCGGTGCTTACAGAGCTGGGCTTCACCGTGCGCGGGATTACCGCCCGGGTCTACTGGAACCAGCCGGAGGACGCGCAGCCACCACGCTCACATATGTTGTTGCTGGTAACCATCGAGGATGAGGACTACCTGAGCGACGTGGGGTTTGGCGGGATGACACCGACAGCGCCATTAAGGCTGCACAGCCGGGCAGCCCAACGCACTCCGCTGGAGCATTTTCGTGTTCTTCCGGAGAACAATCATTACCGCATTGAGGTGCAGCTGGGCAGCCGCTGGCGGCTGCTGTACCGGTTCGACCTGATGACGCAATGGCCCATCGATTTCGACATGGCCAACTGGTACGTGTCCTGCCACCCGGCGTCCAAATTCGTCAATAACCTGATTGCCGTGCGCACCGACATGGATCGCCGTCACACACTCTTGAACGGCCTCTATACGATACGCTACCCGGACGGGCGCAGTGACAAGCAAAACATTACCGACCCGCAGGCGATGACTCGCCTGCTAGCCGATACCTTTCAGATTAATCTGCAAGGGCTGGA
>NZ_LWEZ01001648.1:0-832 GCF_001634945.1 Alcanivorax sp. HI0044 | reverse complement strand
GCCTTTGGCGTTAAAGGAAATGACGGGCAGCAGGTCTTCGGTGTTGGAGAACATTTTCTTTTCGATCACATCGCGCAGTTTCTGGTAGCTGAGCCAGCTGGGGTTCTTGCCGTGGTTGTTGGCGCGGGCACGAAGGACGAAGTTGACCACTTCGTTGCGGAAGTCCTTGGGGTTGGAGATGCCGGCCGGTTTTTCGATTTTTTCCAGGTCTTCATTGAGCGCCTGGCGGTCGAATATTTCACCGGTATCCGGGTCGCGGAACTCCTGATCCTGAATCCAGAAGTCTGCATAGATGACGTAGCGGTCGAAAATGTTCTGGCCATACTCGGAATAAGATTCGAGATAAGCAGTCTGGATTTCCTTGCCGATGAACTCTACGTAGCGCGGCACCAGGTATTCCTTGATAAAGCGACGGTATTGTTCTGATTTTTCCTGCGGGAACTGTTCCTGCTCAATGCGCTGCTCGAGCACATGAATCAGGTGCACCGGGTTGGCTGCTACCTCCGAGTGGTCATAGTTGAATACCTTGGAGAGAATCTTGAAAGCAAAACGGGTGGAGAGCCCGGCCATGCCCTCATCCACGCCGGCCATGTCGCGGTACTCCTGCATGGATTTGGCGTGGGGGTCCACGTCTTTCAGGTTCTCGCCGTCATAAACGCGCATCTTTGAATAAATGCTGGAGTTCTCCGGTTCTTTCAGCCGGGTAAGTGTGGAGAATTGTGCAAGCATGTGCAGGGTATCCGGGGCGCAGTGGGCATCACGCAGGCTGGAGTTGCGCAACAGCTTGTCGTAGATCAGCACCTCTTCGGTGACGCGCAGGCAATAGGGCACC
>NZ_LWEZ01001647.1:0-15263 GCF_001634945.1 Alcanivorax sp. HI0044 | reverse complement strand
CCACCACCAGTACGTCGCTCATGCCCTTGTGCTGAATGACATTGAAAATAGGCTTCCCCGCCGTTCCGGAAGGCTCGCCATCGTCATTCATTGCAGCCTGGGCCGAGGCAGGACGACCCAGCAAATAGGCGTAACAATGGTGGGACGCATCCGGATACTGCTGACGGGCCTCATCGACAACCGCCATGGCCTGCTCACGATTGCGAACCGGTCGCAGCCAGGTAATAAAGCGGCTTTTATTAATGATGATTTCGCGGTCAATCGGCGATGCTGGGACAGGGTAACCGTCGATGGCAGCCTCCGGGACAGATAGGACACAGGGCCTTATGGTAAGGTAATTGCCTCTGCGACCGAACCTCTCATTACCATGCCCATGCGCTCACACAATCAATCAGACAATCGACCGGACAGCCTGCGCCGCCGCCAACAATTAGCTATCTTCATGGCTCTGCTGGTCAGCGGTGTGGTGTTCGGCCCACTGGCCCTCGCTCACTACAACGATGGCAGCCTGTTCTTTCTGGCCCTCAGTTTGCTGCTCTGGTTAGGAGTGGGCCGGTTTATCTACCACTTGCTTGCCCCCGCAACGCAAACGGGCGACCCAAAGGCCGCCCGCGCTGAAACATCAGAGGACTGTGACGACCAGCGTCAGTGATCCAGATAGAGGTAATGCTGCCAGCTCATCATTCTCAGCAGAATCTGACGCATAACCGCCACATGATGAACATGATCTGAATAAACCGCAGCCTGGGCACTGACCCCCAGTGGAAGGGAATCCACCGCATCGCTTTTCTCGATTTCAATCACCGTCAGTGTTTCATTATCCATACGCTGAAAAGCTTCCCCACCAACAAGCTGTTGCCCTGCCGCCAGCTGGGATTCGGCAATAGTGGGTAGCACTTCAATCAGCTTGGCACTAAAGACCTGCCCCGGCAGGGAGGTAAACGTCAGCTCTGCCTCATACCCGGGTTTCAGCCGCAACAGGGATTGCTGTCGAAACGCCGCAACAAAACGACGCTCCTGATCACTAACGAAGTTGGCCAGTGGTTTCAGGGGCAGAGGCACCGCCATCATCCCCGGCAACACCGCCAATTGCGTGACAAAGCCATCGGTAGGCGCCCTGATAATGGTGTTCTCAAGATTGAACCGGGCCTCTTCCAGCTGCGCTTTAACCGCGGCTACAGAGGGATCATCACCGTCCACTTCTCCGCTCAGTTCCGTCTCAGCCTTGGCTAGCGCTGCTTTCGTCGCATCAAGATCGGCATTGGTGGCAACGACACGTTCACGCTGGGTATCAATCTGTTGCTTGCTGAATGCGGAGGCCGCTCCCTCGTAGCGCCGCAGAGTACGCACAGCCTGGTCCCGTTTTGCGGTTGCCTGGGCAACTTTCGCCCGGGCCTGCGCCACTGCCGCCACATTCCCCTGAGCCAGTTGCCCCATATCCGCCAATTGCGCTTCCAGCTGCGCCACCCTGGCTTCAAAGCGGGTACTGTCCAGCACCACCAGCGGCTCGCCCTGCTTCACCCGGGTGTTGGCTTTCACCGGAACTTCAAGCACCCGTGCCCGCACCTCAGAGACAAGCGGTGTCACCACATACACCTGGCGGACCTTGTTGGTGAACGGGTGGTTATAATTCATCAGCAGCACCAGCCCGCCCACCAGCACGATCCCGCCCAATACAGCTGTGGGGACCGTCCACTTGGTCAGCGGAACCTTGAATACCTTGAAGATAAAAATACAGATAGCGGCATAGGTCAGCAGTAACAGGGTTTCCATTAGAGACTGCCCTCCCCGTTCTGGAGACTCTTCTCTGCCACTGCCTGTTCTAGCAGGGTTAGCCGCTCGGCCTGGTCGTCCAGTTTTTCCTGAAGTGCGGAAATACGCGATTCATCCGTCGCTTGTTGTTGCTTAACCTCCTGGAAGCCCCAGCCACGCTCAGGCCGATACAGGGTGGCCCAGATCCACAGGAACGGCCACAGCACATGTAACGTAAACAAGCTCACCCACCCGGCGACATGGATCGCGTCCTGATGTGGATGATTACGACTTTTCGAAATTTCGTATGGGATATCGTGAATAGCGATGATGCCGTAAAACAGCACCAGCCCTACAAAAACCAGCAGGCCAAGGGCCACGTAACTCAACATTCCGGCCATCCTTTTTTCGTTATGAACGCGGCCCCTTCCGGCCACCCGTGTTAATGCTAGCAGAAATCCGGGTTATAGATCCTGGCCACAACCGCTGTACAAGGTGCTGTTGCGGGTCACTTTCACCTGATAGGGAAAGGCTTCACCGCTCATCACGTCTTCACAGTCCTGCTCGCTGATTTCCACTTTCAGGGAACCGGCCTCGCTGCTCGCCATATAAATGGTTTCCGTCCCTTCGGTCTTGGCGCCCGGGTTCGGGGTCGTCATGCTGTTATTACCGTAGTCCCACACAAAGACCAACCGCTTCTCCGGATAAACCGCCAGGTGCCAGCCGGGTTCGTTACCGACCGCCCAGAAGCTGGCCCCGCCGGCTTTGGCTTGCGCCTTCCCGGTGACGGGTTGGGCCGGCGCCTCGTTTGCAACACGCTCCAGCATGATTGTCATATTCTGGTTCGCTTCCTTGTCGCCCAGCTCCACCGTGTGCCGCTGAGTCGTCGTCCAGAGCAAACGCCCATTACCATCACGAATCTCGGCACGCACTGCATATGCCATCGGATGATCGTTATCGGCGAAGGACTTGTCATAGCGCAACGCGAAAGGCACCGGCACATTTCCCGGGTTATCAATATGTTGTTCCGCGATCATTCTGGCCGGGGCATCCATCCGGGATACATCTGCCAACGTTACCGTGACGGTTGCTTCCGGCGGCATTGCCATGCGCTCGCGATACATCACCTTCCCGGCGAGCACGCGCTGCTGGGCGTTTTCCTGTTTCGCTTGATCATCCGGCAAATCCGGGGCATCCGGTTCTGGCTGATCACAACCGACAAGGGCCAAAACAGCCCCCAGCATCAATGAAGGAAAAATAGCATGGGTCCTGGTTGTCATGAGCGCGTCCTCTCGTTAGGGAATATCATCAGACTCAGCGACAAAAGACCGGTTCCGCCGCATCTCACACCAGTAAAACGAAGAGAACACAAAAAAGCAGCCCTCAGGCTGCTTCTTTTTACGCTTTATTGAAAACGCCTCCGCTAGGCAGGCGTTTTTAAGCTAGACGGTCACCACCAGTTCCACGTCGATGTTACCGCGAGTGGCATTGGAATACGGGCAAACCTGATGCGCGTTTTCCACCAGGGTTTGCGCTTCACTTTGCTCCAGGCCAGGAATATGAACGTTCAACGTCGCCTGAATCCCGAAGCCACCACCCAACGGGCCAATACCGACCTGCCCGGTAATCGCCGTATCATCCGGCAATGCGACCTTGGCCTTGCCGGCCACCAGCTTCAAGGCACCGAGAAAACAGGCTGAGTACCCCGCGGCAAACAACTGTTCCGGATTTGTGCCTTCGCCACCTGAACCGCCCAACGCTTTCGGAGTGGTGAGTTTCACGCTCAACTGGCCATCATCGCTGGCAGCTTTGCCATCTCGACCACCGGTGGCCGTTGCCGTCGCTTCGTACAGTACTTTTTCCAAGCTCATCATTTTCTCCTTCCGCTCAAACTGCACTATTTAATAGTGCGCTATTTAAATATCAGCAACACAGGGCAAAGGGCCTTGTTCAGTGGACTTTGCCGACTTAGCCCAGGTCGCTACCCGCCAGGCGGCGACGCAGCGAGTGCAAGTCATTACGCAGCTGCAGTAACTGATCCGGCTCGCACTGGGTAGAACAGAGTACGGCTTCGGGAACGGCCTCGGCAGATTTGCGCAGCTTTTTGCCTTGCGCGCTCAGACGTATCTCCACCTGCCTTTCATCCGCGCGGGAGCGAGTGCGCTGCACCAGCTCCGCCGTTTCCAGACGCTTCAACAGTGGCGTCAGCGTGGCGGAATCGAGATACAAGCGCTCCCCAATTTCCGATACCGACTGGCCATCTTTCTCCCACAGCACCATCATCACCAGATACTGGGGATACGTGAGCCCAAGCGTTTTCAGCAGCTTGCGATAAACCTTGTTCATGGCCAGCTGAGCGGAATACAGGGCAAAACAGACCTGCATGTCCAGGTCGAGTAGCGAATTGTCTGATTTAGCGTCTTTACTCATAGCGCCATATTAAATAGCGCACAATCTAATTGCAAGTTTTACAAAACCCATCATTGTTCCTACAGCGGCGCGGTAGCAGGGTTTTGTTTCCTGTTTGTGTGGTTTTCGCGTCTGGCATTCGGCGTTGAGCGTCATGCAAAGTGCGAGAGGTTCGCGGTAAGCCTATTAAAAGGCCAGGGAATCTCTGAATAACTCAAAAAAAAGCCCGCCAAAAGGCGGGCAACTGTTACTTGCGTCGAGGAAAGTCTGCTCAGCCAGTCGGTGCTGCCTGAGCTTTTTTATTTAGAACTTGTGTTCCATACCGATACCGAAGATGGTTTCTTCAGTGTCAGCCACATCGAACTCAAGCTGTGTACCGTAAGCGTAGACTTTGCTGGCTTTGGCCAGTTTGTAGTCTGCGCCCAGGCTTACCTGAGTGGCTTCTTCGTCGGATACGTCACCTTCAGTCATGCCGTACTGGGCTTTCAGCTTGACGCGATCAATCTTGAAAGCACCGCTCAGGATGTAGGAGGTTTCTTCGCCGTCCGCTTCAGTTTCTTCAGCAGTCTGGAACAGTGCGCCGATTTCGAAGTTGCCCGGCTTCAGGCCAAGAGCCACACGGGTGATATCGATGGTCGGGCTAGTACCGGTTTCATCGGTGATCAGCTCGTCAGTCATGTCTGCATCGTGAGCGATGGCACCGTAGAACATGTCTTTTTCAGCAACCAGAGACACGGAGATGGTGTCTGCCAGGCCGGTTTCCGGATCGCCGTCACCGTCGATATCGTTGTTTTCTGCAGGAATGAATGCAGCGTTCAGGGTTACGAGGTCACCCAGAGCAGGCGTGCTGTACTGGACGATGTTGGAAACCCGGTTTTCGCCAGACAGAACGTTCTTGATATCACCGCCGATATCGTTGAACTGGTCGATCTTGCCCTGGGCTTTCTTGGTAGGGGTATCAAATTTACCCGCTTTCAGGGTACCGAAGCCGCCTTTCAAACCACCGTAGATGTTACGCTGGGTGAAGGTCTGGCCGCCTTTGTCGCCGTCGTCTACGCTGATTTCGAATTCAGCCTGGTAGATGGCTTTCAGGCCAGCCACGTCCAGATCGAAATCACCTTTAACACCCAGGCGGGAAGCGTTGCTGTTCAGTTCCCAAGCGTCTTCACTGGGGTTTACGCCATCGTCAAACTCAGCATTTTCCAGAGAAACGTTAACTTTACCGTAAACAGTCGGGCCATCGGCCAGGGCCAGGCCAGGCATGGCTACGGCAGCCCCCACAGCGATCGCAAGCAAATTCTTCTTCATTCCAACACTCCTTCAATCAGGCAATATTTTGTATGCAAAGTAACAGCGTGACTGAAACCCCAACCAAGCGAGGTAACGTTTACTGCTTGGTGGCGCAGTATGGGGAGAGTGGATGACTGAAAAGTTTCTCTTATGTGAAGTTTTTATTTCACAGGAACAAGACGGGGATGAGAGGGGTCAATCTGCAGATTTTTTCGCTTGCTGCCAGGCGGCTTCCAGCGCGTTTTCATCCAATGATTTCAAAGGGTTGGACTGTTCTCGCTCCATGGTGCGAAAACGCCGTTCGAACTTGTTGGAGGCCCGGCGCAAGGCCTGCTCCGGATCGATTTTCAGGTGGCGGGAGAGGTTTACAAGGGTAAAAAGCACATCTCCGAACTCATCTTCGATGGCATCTTTATGACCGTTTGAGAGTGCCTCGTCCAGCTCCGCCAGCTCCCGGTCAACCTGTTCGCGTACGGGTTCCGGCGCGTGCCAGTCAAAGCCAACCTTGGCGGCTTTTTTCTGAATCTTCCCCGCCCGTTGCAGTGCAGGCAGGCCCTCCGGTACACCATCAATGGTGCTGGCGTGTTCGCGCCCCTTGCCGGCGCGTTCCTGCTGCTTGATCTGTTCCCAGTTAGCCTTTACCGCCTGCTCATCACCCGCTTCGGTATCCGCAAAGACATGCGGGTGGCGCCGTACCATCTTGTCACACAGCACCTGAACCACTTCATTGAAATCAAACAGCCCCTGCTCTCGCGCCATTTGCGAATGGAAAACCACTTGCAGCAGCAGGTCGCCCAACTCTTCCTTCAATTCCGGATAGTCCCGCTGGGCAATCGCCTCGGCCACTTCGAAGGCTTCTTCAATGGTATAAGGCGCAATGGAATCGAAGTCCTGCTTGATATCCCACGGGCACCCGGTTTCCGGGTCACGCAGGCGGGACATGATGGAGAGGAGGGAGTCGATGGGAGTAGTAGACATGCTTTCCCCTGCTGATAGCGGCCGTGCTTATGAGCAAAACGTGGAGATGAATTGATAACGACGCGGAATCGCGTTGGTCAGGTTTGAAGGAGCCAGAGGCCGCGACCAGTCCTGGACGTGGCTTCTCGACTCGCAGAAACAACCCACCTGCTCAACAACGTTATCAATTATCCATTCTCAATTATCAATTGCCTTTAATCATTTCTTGTAGCGCCGAACTTCCAGCACGCCTTTAAGCTGGTCCATCTTGGCCAGTACCTTGCCCAGATTCCCCAGGGTGGCGATTTCCAGGGTGAGCAGCATGGTGGCGGTGTTGTCATCCTGATGGGACTGGGTGTGCACGGCGGTCACGTTGACCTTTTCGTTGGCCAGTACAGCAATCACATCCTTGAGCAGACCCTGGCGATCCCAGGCGCGCAGAAACACATCCACCGGGTAGGTAATCCGGTCGGCTTCGCCCCAGGTCACTTCGATCACCCGGTTAGGATCATCGCCCTGCATGGCCAGCAGCTTCTCGCAGTCGGCGCGGTGAACGGTAACGCCCCGCCCCTGGGTAATAAAGCCCATGATCTGATCACCAGGCACCGGCTGGCAACAGCCCGCCATATGGGTAAGCAGATTCCCCACCCCATGGATAGTGATATCACCACTGGTGGAGGCTTTCGGCTTGGCCGGGACAAACTCCATTTCCTGCTGGTTATTGTCCGGCTGCAGGGCCTGCACCTGATTGACCACATGCCCCGGACGCAGGTCGCCCGCCCCCAGAGACGCCAATACGTCGTCACCGGTTTTCAGGTTGAGGTGCGGCGCCAGAGTATCCAGATCCACTTTTTCCAGCGCCAGCCGCGACATTTCCTTTTCCAGGATGGTGCGGCCCTGAACGATATGCACATCGCGGTCCTGGCGCTTGAACCATTGCTGGATTCGCGCCCGTGCGGATGACGTCGCCACATAGCCCAGTGACGGGGTCAGCCAGTCACGGCTGGGGCCGCCTTCCTTGGTGGTGAGAATGGTGACCTGCTCACCGGTATTCAGGCTGTAGTTCAACGGCACGATGTGACCGTTCACCTTGGCGCCCCGACAGCGGTGCCCCACTTCGGTATGAATGTGATAGGCGAAATCCACCGGGGTGGCCCCGGATTCCAGGTCCACCACATGGCCTTCCGGGGTGAAAACATACACCCGGTCGCTGACCAGACCGTGGCGCAGCTCGTCCACCATGGCATCCGGGCTATCGTCACCCAGCTCTTCGTGCCATTCGAGCACCTGACGCAGCCAGGTAATACGCTGCTCGTAGTCGGTAACGCCGCTCTTGCCTTTCTTGGCGCCCTCTTTGTAGCGCCAGTGAGCACAGACTCCCAGCTCCGCCTCTTCATGCATATCGAAGGTACGAATCTGGACTTCCAGCATCTTGCGTTCCGGGCCGACCACGGCGGTGTGGAGGCTCTGGTAACCATTGCCCTTGGGGCTGGCAATATAATCGTCGAATTCCTTGGGCACGTGCTGCCACAGCGAATGCACAACACCCAGCGCGGCGTAACAGTCGCGCACTTCCGGCACCAGAATACGTACCGCTCGCACGTCATAGACTTCACCGAAGTCCAGGTGCTTTTTCTGCATTTTCCGCCAGATGCTGTAAATGTGCTTGGCTCGCCCATTCACCTCGGCACCACCGATACCGTTTTTTTCCAGGTATCCGCGAAGTTGCTCCAGCACGTTCTCGATGTACTGCTCACGCGCCAGGCGTTTCTCATCCAGCAGCTTGGCAATTTTCTTGTAGGCACCCGGTTGCAGGTAACGGAAGGACAGGTCCTCCAGCTCCCACTTCAGCTGACCAACACCCAGCCGGTGGGCCAGCGGCGCGTAAATATCGAAGATTTCCTGGGCTACCTTGCTCTGGCGCTCCGGGTCCGCCTCCTTGACCGCACGGATGATTACCGTCCGCTCGGCAAGCTTCACCAGGGCGACGCGCACGTCGTCGACCATGGCCACCAGCATCTTGCGCATGTTGTCGAGCTGGCCATCCTGCTGGCCCAGCACTGCCTTGCGGGTGGGGTTGAGCGAGGTACTGATCGCCGCCATGCGCAGCACGCCTTCGATCAGGTTGGCCACATCCGGGCCGAATTCCTTCTCCACGTCCAGCAGCGTGATCTGCCCTTCGCGCACCGCCCGGTAAAGAACAGCGGCAGGAAGAATGTCACTGTCAGCCCCCAGGTCCACCAGCACTTCGCCCATTTCCAGGCCGATATCCAGGCAGCCTTTGCCGTAAGGCCATACCCGGCCTGCGGCCTCACCAGCCAGCTGGCATTGCTCGGCGCGTTCGCAGGCCTGTTCCAGCAAGGCACGGTCGCGGACAGGCGCGCGGTTTTCCAACTGCGTGATCCAGTCACGCCAGTGAACGATGGAACCTTCTGAGGGCTGTCGCCGTACCGTTACCATGGCAGAACCTGCTACTTCTTCTTCGCTTTTTCGAATACAGCGATGGACTCAACGTGGGTGGTGTGAGGGAACATGTCCATCACTCCTGCCGCTTTAAGACGGTAGCCCAGCGCTATCAGTTCCCCGGCATCACGGGCCAATGTGGCGGGGTTGCATGACACATAAACAATCTTTGACGCACCAAGCCGGGGCATCAGCTTCACCATCTCCAGTGCGCCGGTGCGCGGCGGGTCAATCAGGATACGATCATACGCCTCTCTGGCCCACGCCTGGCCGCTAATGTCCTGACTGAGATCCCAGGCGTGAAACTCCAGGTTTTCCAAGCCATTGCGGCGGGCATTCTCGTAACCACGCTCCACCATGGCCTGGCTGACTTCCACCCCCACCACCTTGCCGGCACGTTTGGCGGCAGGAATGGTGAAATTCCCGAGGCCGCAGAACAGGTCCAGCACCGTGTGCTCCGGTGAGATGTCCAGCAAGTCCAGTGCCAACGGCACCATTTTGCGGTTAATTTCTGCGTTTACCTGGGTGAAATCCGTAGGATGGAAGGCCAGCTCAACCCCTGCAGACGGGTGTTTGTAGTACAGGCGCTGCTCACCACCTTCTGGCCAGATACGGTGCACGGTACTTTCGTTACCCGGTTGCAGGTAACAGTGCCACCCCAGATTCTGGCAGAAGCCCAGCAGGGCCTGTTGATCTGCCTCAGGCAAGGGATCCAGATGACGGATAATCAGGGCCACATCGTCATCGCCGGCGGCCAGTTCAATCTGCGGGATACGGCTGCGGCTTTCCAGACCATGCATCAGGGTACGCAGCTCAGAAAGGCGGTGCCCCACGTCCGGGATCAGCACTTCACAAGTGCGTAGCTGGGCAATGAAGCTGTTGCGCTTTTCCCGGAAGCCCACCAGGGTTTCGCCTTTGGCTTCCACATACTTCACGCCCAGGCGGGCCTTGCTGCGGTACCCGGTCACCGGGCCGGTCAGCGGCGCCAGCCACTCCTCCGGTTCCAGGCCACCAAAATGCTGCAGCTGCTCGCGCAATACCGCTTCCTTGCGCGCTACCTGCACCTCCGGGCTCATATGCTGCAGGCTGCAGCCACCGCACAGGGCGCTGTGCTCGCACGGCGGGGTGACCCGGTCCGGGGAAGCGGTCACGATTTCCACGGCTTTGCCTTCATCGAACTTGCGGCGCATGTAGGTGAATTTGAACATCACCTCTTCACCGGGCAGTGCATTATCAATGAAGGTGGTCTTGCCATCGCGGCGGGCGATGCCCCGGCCATCGTGGCTCAGGGTTTCAATGCTGGCGGGCTCCGGGGTTTCCGGTAACTGCTTGCGACGTCGTGCCATGGAGGATCTCAATACTCTGGGGGTAAATACGGGAATGGGCAGCCATGCGGCGCAGGCTGCCAATGTGGTGCGGATTGTAGCGTTTCAGGCCGCTGGCGTCAGATTTGTGACGCCAGCGGCATCAGCTCAGCTTGCCGATGCTTTCTGCCAGGTCTCCAGGAACGCCAGGAAGTGCGGATGCCCTTCTTCCTTCAGGTAGTCCTGCAGCAAGGCCAGCTCCTGATCGTAACCGGTGGCATCCAGCTCACCGCGCATCAGTTGAAAACGCAGATACACCAGCCAGGTGTTGAGCACGTCGGTTTCGCAGTAGTCACGAATCCCCTTGAGATCACCATCCTGGAAAGCGTCGAAGACCTTGCCGCCGCTCATTCCCATCTTGCCGGGAAAGCCCAGCAGCGTGGCGATCTGGTCCAGCGGCGCATTGGCGCGGCCGTTATACATGGCCAGCACGTCCATCAGGTCCAGGTGACGCTGATGGTAGCGACTCAGGTAGTTGTTCCATTTGAAGCTGGAGTCTTCATTGCCGGTTTCCCAATAACGGTGGGCAGGCACACCATGCTTTAGCGCGCGATAGTGCAGCACCGGCAAATCGAAACCGCCGCCGTTCCAGCTCACCAGGTTCGGGGTAAAGCGATCGATGCCATCGTAGAAGCGCTCGATCAGCTCTTTCTCTGTGCTGTTTTCATCGCCCAGGGACCACACTTTCACCCCTTGCGCAGAACGTAGCACCACGGAAATGGCGACAATACGATGCAGGTGCAGGCGCAGAAACTCGGTACCATTCTCCTGACGGCGCAGGTTGAGCAAGGCGCTGGCAGTGTCCTTGTCGCTAAGCCCATCCAGATCGTAGATACGGCGCCCGCCATCCAGATCGGGGATGGTTTCGATATCAAAGACCAATACGTTCACATGCTCTCCCTGTTTTCGCTGTCAATTGTCCACTATCAACTGTCAACGGCATTAAACACACCGGTAGACAGATAGCGGTCGCCCCGATCGCAGATAATCGCCACGATCACGGCATTTTCCAGCTCGTCACTCAACCGTAGCGCCCCAGCCACGGCCCCGCCGGATGATACACCGCAGCTGATGCCTTCTTCGCGGGCCAACCTGCGCATGGTGCGCTCGGCCAGGTCCTGATCCATATCCATGACACGGTCTACACGGGCATCATCATAGATGGAGGGCAGGTATTCCTTCGGCCAGCGACGAATGCCGGGAATGGAGGCACCGTCGGTGGGCTGCAGGCCGACAATCTGGATAGCCGGGTTCTGCTCCTTCAGATACATGCTGCACCCCATGATCGTGCCGGTGGTGCCCATGGAACTAACGAAATGGGTAACGCCCCCATCCGTATCGCGCCAGATTTCCGGGCCGGTACTTTCATAATGGGCCAGCGGATTATCCGGGTTGGCGAACTGATCCAGCACCGTGCCCTCGCCACGGCCCTGCATGGCCTGGGCCAGGTCGCGAGCACCTTCCATGCCCTCTTCCTTGCTCACCGAAATCAGCTCGGCACCATAGGCGGCCATGGCATCACGGCGTTCCTGGCTCTGGTTGGCGGGCATGATCAACTTCATGCGGTAACCGCGCATGGCAGCGGCCATGGCCAGCGCGATGCCCGTATTGCCACTGGTGGCTTCAATCAGGGTATCACCGGGCTGTATCTGCCCGCGCTGCTCGGCCTTGAGGATCATGTTCAATGCCGGGCGATCTTTTACCGAGCCGGCCGGGTTATTGCCCTCCAGCTTGACCAGAATGGTATTGCTGGTCTTGCCTGGCATGCGCTGCAGACGCACAAGGGGCGTATTACCCACGGTCTGTTCAATGGTTTTATGATTCATGGCGCGTATTGTACCTAAAAAATAGCAGCACGCTGCATGCCCCACGCAACAACGCGGTGGACGACGCAGCCACCCCAGGCCAAGGGCGCTGCGCCGCTTAAGAAGTCACAATCTACACCTGCGCTATGGCATGAAGTCTAAGGCCTGCTGCATGTTGCGGCTCTTCAGGCATAATGGGGAAAACAACAGCAATCGGGGATTCATGGTCAACCAAAGCCTTCGCTCACGCCTGATGTTCATGGCCGCCCTGCCCGCCCTGTTGGCGGCGCTGGTCATTGGTGGCTATTCCATGGTCAACCGGATTGTGGATGTCCGCGAGACCAATGCGCAACGTCAGCAACTGGTCACCGATAGTTATGCCGCGCAACTGGAAACCCTGCCTCATGACAGCCGGGGCAAACAGCAGAAACTGTTACGCCAGTTACTGGAGGAGCAGGACGTCCGCGCCGCCAGCCTGGTATTCAACGATGGCAGACCAACCCTGCACGCCGGGCCACGGCTACGCCCCGCCCCTAACGGCGCGTCACCCGATGCACAGGGCCGGGTCACCACCGGTACCAGCTGGCAACTGGATCGGGATCTGAGCGGGGTGCTGCCCGCCCAACTCACCGTGGAGTTTTCCCAACAAGGGCAATACCTTTCCACATTGGAAAACCTGCTCACCCTGTTTCTGGTCATGCTGGCACTGATCATGATCGCCATGATTCCCGCCCTGCGCTTTTCGCGCCAGCTGACTCAACCCATCAGCGACATGGTCAGTGCGGTTCAGCGCATCCGCGATGGCGATCTCAGCATGGCCATTCACACCCAGGCCAAAGGTGAGCTATCAGAACTGGAAACCGCCCTGCGGCAAATGGTCGCGGCACTGGCCGACGCCCAGACCGAGCTGCAGCAGAACGTGGATCAGGCCACCCAGGATCTGCGCGAAACCCTGGAAACCATCGAGATCCAGAACATCGAACTGGACATGGCACGCAAGGAAGCCCTGAAAGCCAGCCACATCAAATCCGAGTTTCTGGCTAATATGAGCCATGAGATTCGCACCCCGCTCAATGGCATTCTCGGCTTCACCAAACTGTTGGACCGCTCTCCCTTGAGCCCGCGCCAGGAGGATTACCTCTCTACTATTCACAAGAGCGCAGAGTCCCTGCTGGCAATCATCAACGACGTGCTCGATTTCTCCAAAATCGAAGCAGGCAAACTGTCCCTGGATCACACCCCTCTCAACCTCCATGACCTGATCGAAGACGTGCAGACCCTGCTTGCCCCCATGGCGCAGGAGCGAAACCTGGAACAGGCAGCCATTATCTACTCCGATGTCCCGGTGGCGTTGTTGGGCGACCCACTGCGCATTCGCCAGGTGCTGACCAATTTGGTCAGCAATGCCATCAAATTTACCGACCAGGGCTCCGTGGTAGTGCGTGCCATGCTGGAGGAAGACCGGGGCGCAGAAGCGATCATCAAGATTACCGTCACCGATACCGGCCCGGGCTTGAATCCGGAAGCCCAGAAAGACCTGTTCAGTGCCTTCACCCAGGCCGACCAGAGTGCCCGCCGGCAGGAAGGCGGAACCGGGCTGGGGCTCGCCATCAGCAAGCGCCTGGTGGAAGGCATGGGCGGCGAGATTGGTATCGACAGCAGCGAGGGCCGTGGCTCCACCTTCTGGTTCACCCTGCGCACCGAGCGAAACCCTAAACAGCCGGCCCTGCAACAGCCCCATGCCCTGGTAGGCCGCACAGTCACCTTGATTGAAAGCGATGAATACGGCCGGCTGGGCCTGTACCACATGCTCAGCCATTTGCAGCTTCGCATCCATGAACAGCACAGCCTCAACGATCTCATGGAGGCACTGGATCAAGGGGGGCTGTCGCACAGTGATTTTCTGGTGATCGGCCTGCCCGGCCGGGCCCCGGGCATCGACCTGCAACAGCTTCTTGATGACCTTGCCGCCCTTGGCACTCCGCTGCTGGTGCTGTGCAACAACCCGGAAAATGTTTCCCGCTGGTTGGAGGACTACCCCCATTGCCAGGTTCAAGGCAAGCCCGCTACCCGCCAACGCCTGCATAGCGCCCTGCTGGCATTAAGCGGCCAGGACACAACCGCCCCCCGTCGCCAACCAGCCACACAGCCGTTCCCGCGCCCGGTTTCTGTTCTGCTTGTGGACGACCACCCAGGCAACCTGAAACTGGCCCGGGTCTTCCTGGAGGAACTCGGGGTCACTGTCACCGCCTGCGACAGCGGTCAACGCGCTCTTGACGCCTTCCGCAAACAGCCATTCGATCTGGTCTTCATGGACATCCAGATGCCCGGCATGGATGGCAAGGAAACCACCCGGCATATGCGCGACAGCGAACCGGATGGCACCCATACGCCCATTGTCGCGCTAACCGCCCACGCGCTGGAAAGCGAGCGGCGGGAACTGCTGGATCGCGGGCTGGACGACTACCTGAGTAAACCGATCACCGAAGGGCAACTGCGCCATACGCTGGAGAAATGGGTGCTGGAAAGCACCTCCGATGAGCTGCCGGATGGCCCTGACAGCAACGATAACAGTGACCAGGTCTTTGATCCTGCATTGGCCCGTCGCCGCGCCGGGGGGCGTGACCACCTTGCCGACGAAATGCTGAAAATGTTGCTTGATAGCCTGGAAATAGATCGCCCGGCTATCTCCGCCGCCTTCGACCGGAACGATAACGACGACTTGCTGGAGCGGGTGCACAAACTCCACGGTGCGACCCGCTACTGCGGCACTCCCCGCCTGGAACAAAGCGCCCGGCAACTCGAAGAAGCATTGAAGACCGGCAGCGACCGTACCCACCTTGGGCCACGGGTCTCTGCCTTGTGTGATGAGATATGTGCTCTGGAACAGCTCTGGCAAGACCAGGGTGACGCCATGACACTGAGTTAGCCCATGCTTGGCCGGGCACAGCCAGTCCGGCCTAGGGAACCTCTGAATAACTCTTTGCGTACTCAGCGTGGCCTGAAGCGTGCAGCTGTTGAGTCTTGTCTTGACGGACAGGGTGGTTCCCTTTCCTAGAGGCAAGGCGCAGCAGATGTACGCTTCAGGCCGTGCCCTCCGGGTCTTCCAGGCTGGCCCGCACTCGTCGTTGCGTTTTTTCGATGGATGGACATATCTCGATCCCAGTTAGGGGACACCTTCAAAATCGCGCCTAGATTGCGAGCCAGCCTGAAAGACTGAGCA
>NZ_LWEZ01001646.1:0-782 GCF_001634945.1 Alcanivorax sp. HI0044 | reverse complement strand
TCGCTACCCACAAGCCGTTGACTTCCTGCGCAACGAAATCAATAAATCACCGGAACGGGCAGACCTGAAAGTGCGTCTGCTGGAACTGCTGAAAGAAATGGGCGACGACGCAGCATTCCAGCAACAAGCAACCGCCTATGCCGGCACTGGTACTGAGGTGGACGCAGCCATTGCTCGTTTGGGTGGTGCGCCGGCTCCGTCGGGCGAGGATGATGAAGAGCTCTCCCTGGACGATCTGGAAATGGGCCTGTCCTCCGATCTGGATAACGAGCCGGCCAGTGCGCCGACCATTGAAGCGGAAGCGCCGTCTCTGGAGCCGGAAAGCACTGATGAGTTGGCGGATTTCGACTTTGAGCTGGATTCTGCAGAAGCCGACAACGATGACGCCACCGTCATGCTGGATGCGGACAGCGAGGCATCGCCTTCTTCTGCCAGTGCCCAGGACGATGATTTCAGCCTGGATTTCGACAGCGACGATGATGCGGCAAAAGAAGTGCCGGAAATGTCTGACGCGGACAAGCAGTCTCTGTCTGCTGACTCCCTGTTGGAGCTGGATGACGTTGGTAGCGCGACTCTGGAAGATGACACTGAATTCGGTGATCTGAGTCTGGATGAAATGAATGCGGAGTTCGATGATCTGTCTGCCGAACCGGCCGCTGACGAAGAGCTGGATTTGTCTCTGGATGATCTGGACTTGTCTGACGAAACCGGCGCGGCTCCACAGTCGACTGAAGATGACACCCTGGCAGATCTGGATATTGATCTGGAGCTGGACGAAGCTG
>NZ_LWEZ01001645.1:0-851 GCF_001634945.1 Alcanivorax sp. HI0044 | reverse complement strand
GCGCAATGCCCTGAAAGCCCGGTTGGCGGCGGCTGAGCTGAGCTGGAATGATGGCGGCTGCTATGGCGCAACACAGGGGCCGCGGTTGGAAACGGCCGCTGAAATTGCCCGCCTGGAGCGTGATGGCTGCGATATCGTCGGCATGACCGGCATGCCTGAAGCGGTGCTGGCCCGGGAGCTGGGATTGCCTTATGCCATGCTGTCTCTGGTGGTCAATCCGGCCGCCGGCAAGTCCACCCATGAAATTACCATGGCAGAAATCGAAGCGGTCATCCACGATGGGATGGCCAATGTTCGCCAGTTGCTGGCGGACTTTGCGCGGCATTATTCGCCGTCATAACCTCAATTCAAACAGCCGGTTTATCCGGTTGCTTGCTGTCATAAGGAGCATGCATCGGTGACGTTGCTGATTATATTCGCCACCATTTCTATCGGTTTTTCCTTTGTGTGCTCCGTGCTGGAAGCGGCACTGCTATCCATTACGCCCAGTTTTATTGCTGGCCTGCGCGACAGCAACCCGAAGCTGTATAAGAGCTTGCGCGCGTTCAAGGATGATATCGACAAGCCCCTGTCTGCCATTCTGACTCTTAACACCGTGGCGCATACGGTCGGCGCCACCGGCGTCGGTGCCCAGGTGGCAGTGGTGTTCGGGGAAGCCTGGCTGGGGGCCGCGTCGGGAATCATGACGCTGGCGATTCTGGTGTTCTCCGAGATCATTCCGAAAACCATTGGCGCGAAATACTGGCGTTCACTGGCACCGATGCTGCCGCCCACGCTCAAGGTCATCATGGTGTCGCTGTTGCCTTTTGTCTGGCTGTCCAAGCTGATTACCAGTCGTATTGGTGGCAACG
>NZ_LWEZ01001644.1:0-606 GCF_001634945.1 Alcanivorax sp. HI0044 | reverse complement strand
TGACGCCGCACAGCAGACCAGCGAAGACGTGATTGCCCAGGCATTGGAACTGGGACTGAATTTCTTCGCGGTTCCGGAATCCCTGGGCGGCGCCGCCACCGAGAAATCCACCGTTACCAGCATGCTGCTGGCAGAAGATCTGGCCCGTGGCGACATGGGCCAGGCCGTCGCGATTCTTGCCCCCATGGGGGTCGCCAATGCGCTGACCCAGTGGGGCACCGCTCAGCAGCAGGACAAATACCTGAGCAGCTTCGCCGAAGAGAATCCGCCCAAAGCCGCCATTGCGGTGTGCGAACCGCGCCCGTTGTTCGACCCCATGGCGCTGGCCACCACCGCCCGCAAGGACGGTAACGACTACGTTCTCAACGGCGAAAAATCCCTGGTGCCACTGGCGGCCGAAGCGGAAATTTTCCTGGTTGCCGCACAAACAGACACCGGCCCCGCGGTGTTTATCGTGGAAGGCGGCACCGACGGACTCACCGCCGGAGAGGATCCCGCCATGGGCATCCGCGCCAGCGGTCAGCGCCCGCTGAAACTGGATAACGTGCGCATCCCGGCGGACAACCGCCTGGGTAATGGCGATTTTGATTATCGCGCTTTCGTGGA
>NZ_LWEZ01001643.1:0-923 GCF_001634945.1 Alcanivorax sp. HI0044 | reverse complement strand
AAGGCGCTGCGGGAAGAGGGTTTCCGGGTGATTCTGGTGAACTCCAACCCGGCCACCATCATGACCGACCCGGCCATGGCGGATGCCACCTACATCGAGCCGATTACCTGGCAGACCGTGGCCAAGATCATCGAGAAGGAGCGCCCGGACGCGCTGCTGCCCACCATGGGTGGTCAGACCGCACTGAACTGTGCCCTGGACCTGGACCACAATGGGGTGCTGAAAGAGTTCGGCGTGGAAATGATTGGCGCCACCGAAGATGCCATCGACAAGGCGGAAGATCGCTCCCGCTTCGACAAGGCCATGAAAGCCATCGGCCTGGAATGTCCGCGTTCTGCCATTGCCCATAACATGGAAGAGGCCAACGCGGCCCTGCAAGACCTGGGTTTTCCCTGCATTATCCGCCCCAGTTTCACCATGGGTGGCTCCGGCGGTGGTGTGGCGTATAACCGGGAAGAATTCGAGGAAATCTGCCAGCGTGGTCTGGACCTGTCGCCCACCAACGAGCTGTTGATCGACGAGTCCCTGCTGGGCTGGAAAGAGTACGAGATGGAAGTGGTCCGCGACAAAAAGGACAACTGCATCATCGTGTGCTCCATCGAGAACTTTGACCCCATGGGTGTGCACACCGGTGACTCCATCACCGTGGCGCCGGCGCAGACGCTCACCGATAAAGAGCTGCAGATCATGCGCGACGCCTCTCTGGCGGTGCTGCGTGAGATCGGTGTGGAAACCGGTGGTTCCAACGTGCAGTTCGGCATCAATCCGGACAACGGGCGCATGGTGGTGATCGAAATGAACCCGCGGGTGAGTCGATCTTCCGCGCTGGCCTCCAAGGCCACCGGCTTCCCGATCGCCAAGGTGGCCGCCAAGCTGGCGGTGGGTTACACCCTGGATGAGCTGCAGAACGAGATCACCGGCGG
>NZ_LWEZ01001642.1:0-1174 GCF_001634945.1 Alcanivorax sp. HI0044 | reverse complement strand
CTCCCAGTGGTGATCTGGGCGCAGCCATCGACAAGGCGTTCGGTTCTTTCGACGAGTTCAAGAACCAGTTCAATGCCAAGGCAACCGGTAACTTCGGTTCCGGCTGGACCTGGCTGGTGAAAAACAGCGATGGCAGCCTGGAAATCGTCAACACCGACGATGCGGACACCCCGATTGCCCACGGCAAGGGTCAGGCCCCGCTGTTCACCGTGGACGTGTGGGAGCACGCCTACTACGTGGACTACCGCAACGCCCGTCCCAAGTATCTGGAGTCCATCTGGAACCTGATCAACTGGGATTTCGCAGCCAGCAACTTTGCTGCATAAACCCGGTTGGGTAAGCCTGAAGGGGTCTTTGCAGATACCGTTCAGGCAATGAAAAGGGCCGCTTTTGCGGCCTTTTTTGTGTCTTTATGGCGATAGAAGGGTAAGTTTGGTAGCGTCCGACAGGCTCGGGATCTTGTTGGCCGGATGACGGTCAAATTCCGGGATAATGATGACAATAACAGGTGTTGTATGCGTTTTATTGGATTGGTGATGTTGCTGGCCGGCTTGTGGGTGACTCCGGCCATGGCAGCCGAACAGGCGAGTGACACAAAAACAGCGCAAACAAAGAGCGCTGACGAAGCAGCAAAAAGCCCGGAGCAGCAGGCCATGGATAAACTGGCCGCTGCGGGAATTGGTGAAGCGATAAAGGCGATCAAGAAATTTGGCAGTTTTTACCCTTTCGGATTGGTCCAGAAGGGGGATTCTGCGCAGGCAATGACTTATACAGGCGAAAAAGAGGATGCTCCAGCGCCAGAGCAATGGGTGGAGGTTCTGTACAGAAAGCTTCAAGAAGAAGGGAAGAAAAAGCCGGATGTGGACATGCTGGCTTTATTCCGACTGCATGAAATCAGCGATGATGAAGGGAACCAGGTAATCGGTGTTTGGGCCCTCGTCGATCATCGGGATGTGCGGCCGTGGGTTATTTTCCTGCCATTTCTTGAGAAAGATAACGGAAAATACGAACCGGGCGAGCCAGTCTACTACCCGACCGACCAATCGCTGTTCGATCATTCAGAGTAACGTTGACAGCCAACGTTGAGATAAATAATCAACCAAACGGGGTGTCCCCCGGGAAGTAAAGCATGACGCGAGATCGTGAAGTCAATCTTGGTGACCTGAATGACGTT
>NZ_LWEZ01001641.1:0-1130 GCF_001634945.1 Alcanivorax sp. HI0044 | reverse complement strand
GGGTCTGCTGAACGTGAGCCGTGTGGAGCGTGAACATTCTCTCCCGGTGATTGAAGCGAAAAGCGGGTTCAGGCGCGGGACCAGGGAAAGGTCTGGACGTCGTCAATGCGGCCATGGCTTTGCTGTGCCATCAGTAGCCGCTCTACGCCCATGGCTACGCCGCTGCAGGCGGGCAGGCCGGCGTCCATGGCGTCAAGCAAGAAAGGATCCGCGGCCATGGGGTTCAATCCATGCTTCTTGCGCAGGGTATTGTCCTGCTCGAAACGTTGGCGTTGTTCGTCCGGGTCGGTGAGTTCCTGATAGCCGTTGGCCAGTTCCAGGCCGCGGTAATAGATCTCGAATCGGCGGGCGAGCAAGGCGCCGTCTTCGTCTTTATGGGTTTGCGCCAGTGCGGCGGCCCAGCCGGGGAAGTCAGTGACCACAGAGAGCTGTTCGGCGGGCAGGGCAGCTTCCACTTTGGTGGCCATCAGGTAGTCCACGGCGGCGGTTTTGCTCAGCCCTGGCGGTNCGCCATGGTATTGCGCGCAGGCCACCAGTTCCGCGTCACTGGCGGTGAGCGGATCAAGCCGGGTGACCTGCAGGAACAGTTCGCGAAAGGAGTAAGTCTGCGAGGGCGTGTCGCAAAAGAGTTTGGCAAACAGCGCCAGGCATTCGTCCACCAGATCCTTGAGGGAAAAGCCCGGCCGATACCATTCCAGCATGGTGAACTCCGGGTTGTGTCGCCTGCCGGCCTCACCATCCCGGAACGCCTTGCAGATCTGGTAGATCGGCTCGCTGCCGGCGGCCAGCAGTCGTTTCATGTGGTATTCGGGGGAGCTCTGCAGGTAGCCGTAACCTGCCACTGGGATGCACTGGATGTGCAGGTCGCTGACGCCGTGGTGGGCCAGTTGCGGGGTGTCCACTTCCAGCACGTTGCGGGCATCAAAAAAGGCGCGCACTGTGCGTAGCAGCTCAGCGCGCGCTTTCATGGCCTCCAGAGAGGCGGTGGGCTGCCAGTCATGCATTGGGGTATGCTCGTCAGGCATCTGGCGTCAGGCGTCTAGCTTTTAATCCGACCCACGTAATCGCCGGTCCGGGTGTCCACTTTGACGATTTCACCGGTCTGCACGAACAGCGGAACGCGCACGACT
>NZ_LWEZ01001640.1:0-853 GCF_001634945.1 Alcanivorax sp. HI0044 | reverse complement strand
GCTGGCTTTACACCCGCTCCTGAACCCCATTACCGCTGTACTTTTGCGTCTTCACCCAGGCTGGAATTGCCCTGCAGCCGGACAGAGAGCCTGAGGAATCCACCTATTTGATCAGCTTCTTCATCATGTTGACCTTATCCTTGTAAGGCGCATAACGGAACTTGATGTCGAACAGTGTCGTCGCCTTCAGGATGCTTCGCTTGTGAGAAAAAACATCAAAGGAGTTCTGCCCGTGATAAGCCCCCATACCACTTTCGCCCACGCCACCGAACGGCAGGTTGGGGTTGGCCACATGCATCACGGTGTTGTTGATGCAGCCACCGCCGAACTGGGTATTGTCGAGCACCTGGCGCTCCACGTGTTCACTGCCAGTGAACAGGTATAACGCCAGCGGATGTTCCGGCAGTTTTTTGAGGTTGCCTATCAGCTCCTCCATGGACGAGTAAGTCAGCATGGGCAGCACCGGGCCAAAAATTTCTTCCTGCATCACCGTGTCATCCATGGTCACGTCCGTGAGCAAGGTCGGGGCGATATATTTCCGGGCCTTGTCGGTCTCGCCGCCTGCCAGCACCTTGGCGGTGTCAATCAAGCCAGCCACCCGATCAAAGTGGCGATCATTGATCATGCGCCCCAGGTCCGGGCTCTGGCTCGGGTCATCGCCGTAGAATGCTTTCAGCGTAGCAACCATTTCCTTCTCGAAGGCACTCTTGATATCCGCGTGCACATGGATGTGATCCGGCGCCACACAGGTCTGCCCCACATTCAACATCTTGCCGGCGAGAATCCGGCGGGCGGCCACTTTCAGGTTGGCGTCCTTATGCACGATGGTGGGGCTCTTGCCGCCCAGCTCCAG
>NZ_LWEZ01001639.1:0-746 GCF_001634945.1 Alcanivorax sp. HI0044 | reverse complement strand
AAATCGTCAGAGATGACATGAATCGGGATATGGAGCCGGAAGGCGTTTCTTTAGAGGTTCAGTATTTTCTTTCTTACTTAGACGCAAGTGTACTTTTCGGTGTGATCTCAGAGCGTAAGGCTGAGGAAATCATGAACCACTATACGGAGTCTTGAGGTCCATCAGCCTAACAAGCAGTGGCCAGCGCTACGCACCTTTTGTGTTACTCGCTGGCGCTCAAACATTAACACAAAATGCGCTCCGGGCTGGCTGCGCCGGCACTGGACGTTATGCCCTAAAGCAAATGCCCCTCAGGCAACATGCGTTTGTGTAGGATGCGGATAATTTCAACAATTCCCTCGGTGGCTAGACGATAAAATATGATGTGGCTCCCCTGAGGGTACTGTCGGTAGCCCGGACTTATCTCATCGCAAGCTTGCCCCAAGTTCGGATTATCGGCCAGAAGGTGGAAGCATTGGTCGAACTGGAGAAGATAGTGGTTTCGTTGATCCCGGCCCCATTCACGCTCCGTGTATAGGGCAATAGATTTGAGGTCAGCTTTGGCCTTCCTGGAAAGCCTGAAACTTGGCATCAGCGCCCTTCATTGTCCAGTTCACGAATAAACGAGTCATAGGAGTAGTCTTCGAAACCACTGTCCTCGCCTTCCTTGAGCAGTTTACGAAGTGTAGTCAGGCGGGTTTCAGACTCTTCAAGCAGGCGTAATGCGGCACGAACGACCTCGCTGGTTGAGCTGTATCGGCCATTTT
>NZ_LWEZ01001638.1:0-1015 GCF_001634945.1 Alcanivorax sp. HI0044 | reverse complement strand
TCAACGATATCGGCGGTGATATCAAGAACGTTCTGTCTGGCGAAAACCGGGTTTCCAACATCGTCCAGTACAGCACGCCTGCTCTGGGTGACCTCGTAACCCTGAACGCTGCATTCATTCCTGCAGAAAACAACGATATCGACGGTGACGGCGATCCGGAAACCGGCCTGGCAGACACCATCTCCGTGTCTCTGGTTGCTGAAAAAGACATGTTCTACGGTGCCATCGCTCACGATGCAGACATGACTGACGAGCTGATCACCGATGAAACCGGTACTAGCCCGACCATCGATATCACCCGTGTGGCTCTTGGCCTGAAGCCGGGCAACTTCGAAATCGGCGCACTGTTCCAGACTGCTGAAGAAACTGAAGCGGACGGCGAAGAAACCTCCTACATCCTGAGCGGTGCTTTCAAGATTGATCGCGTCAAGCTGAAAGCCCAGTACGGCATGACTGAAGGTGACGTATCCGACGAAGAAGCCACTCAGGTAAGCCTGGGCGCAGACTACAAACTGGCCAAAGCCAGCAAAGTCTACGCTTACGGTACACAGCTTGAGTTCGATGTGGCTGACACTGAAGAAACCATCTTCGGTATCGGTATGGAACACAAGTTCTAAATAAAAAAGCTCAGGCAGCACCGACTGGCTGAGCAGACTTTCCTCGACGCAAGTAACAGTTGCCCGCCTTTTGGCGGGCTTTTTTTTGAGTTATTCAGAGATTCCCTGGCCTTTTAATAGGCTTACCGCGAACCTCTCGCACTTTGCATGACGCTCAACGCCGAATGCCAGACGCGAAAACCACACAAACAGGAAACAAAACCCTGCTACCGCGCCGCTGTAGGAACAATGATGGGTTTTGTAAAACTTGCAATTAGATTGTGCGCTATTTAATATGGCGCTATGAGTAAAGACGCTAAATCAGACAATTCGCTACTCGACCTGGACATGCAGGTCTGTTTTGCCCTGTATTCCGCTCAGCTGGCCATGAACAAGGTTTATCGCAAGCTGCTGAAAAC
>NZ_LWEZ01001637.1:0-1076 GCF_001634945.1 Alcanivorax sp. HI0044 | reverse complement strand
TGACCACCTCGCCCCCTTCACGACCCAGTTCCAGGTTGATGCGGCCGGTGCCGTCCTTGCCGGCAGACTGACGGCCTTCGCGGGTTTCGATGCCGTGGTCCACGGCATTACGCAGCATATGCTCCAGCGGGGCGACCACTCGCTCCATCAGGGAGCGGTCCAGTTCGCCTTCCGGGTTGAGCACATCGAAGTCCACGCGCTTGTCCACTTCGCCGGAAATCTGCCGAACGATACGACGCAGGCGCGGCACCAGGCGGCTGAAGGGCACCATGCGGGTGCGCATCAGTTTTTCCTGCAGCTCGGTGTTGATGCGTGCCTGCTGCAGCAGCAGGGTTTCGGTGTCCTTGTTGCGATCCAGCAGGGTGTTCTTCAAATCCAGCAAGTCCGAGGCGGACTCGGACAGCTGCTTGGTGATCTGGTGCAGCTCGGAGTACTGGTCCATTTCCAGCGGATCGAAGTCCTCGTCGTATTCGCCCAGATCCACGCCCTTCTGGTAGTTGGACATGATCTGCGCTTCGGTTTCCGAATCCAGCCGGCGTAGCTGTTCGTAAAGGCGCTGCACCGTGTTGCCCATCTCTTCCACGTTGAAGGCGAACTCGGTGATGCCCTGCTCCACCCGGCCACGGTTGATGGAGGTCTCCCCTGCCAGGTTGACCAGAGCCTCCAGCACATCTGCGCCAACCCGTACCATTTCCTGCGGTTGCGCCTGGTTCTGGCGCTGGCGCCGGTCGTCTTTCTGCGGCTGCTGTGGCGCCGGCTGCTTGTCGGTGGCTGCCGGTAAGGTGCTGGCCGGTGCTGCGGCATCCGGAGTCTCTGCGACCGGAGCGCGGGTTTGTGCGGCCGCAGCGACGGACTCCATGCCCCGATTGATCTGGTCGTGCCAATCCAGCATGGGCTGGAAGTCGCTCTGGGCGGGCGTCTGGCGACGGCTTTCCAGGTCCAGCAAATAGGTTTCGAAATCGTGGCTGATGTCGCCCAGCTGTTTGAGGCCGGCCAGCCGTGCGCCTCCTTTCAGGGTGTGCAGCGCCCGTTTCAGATCGTCGATAAAGTCGGTGCTTTCCGGATGATCTTTCCAG
>NZ_LWEZ01001636.1:0-21322 GCF_001634945.1 Alcanivorax sp. HI0044 | reverse complement strand
CATGGACAGGGGAAGCTTGGTGCCCACCGGGTGCGAACCCTGGGAAGGGTCGTCCATGTAATGGTCGATGTTCACCGCGTTGTAGCGCGGGTTCATCTTGAAGAAAAAGTTTTCCCCGCCGAGCGTGAAAAAGCTGAAATTTTCCCAGCCTTTTGCCCATTCCTTATGCCAGGTCATGGCCACGCCAAGCGGGGTGTTGGGAGGCACCGTGAGTTGATAAAGGCGGCTGGTGCCGGTGCTTTTATTGTAGGCCATGAACTGGCAGCTATCCCGGTAAGCAAAGGCATGTACGGTAGTGAATCCGGTAGTGATGTCACCGTAGGTTTTCTGGAAGCGATACTGGTGTGCGAAGTGGTCCGGCATCACGCGGAAGAAATCAAAAATACCGTCTGACTCGTTGTAGGCGAGTAGATGCAGTTGATTACCCAGCATAAAAGGGCTGAGTTGTTGATACGGTTTCTCCGCATTCAGCTCGATAACGGGGCTAAAGCTGTGTGCTTTTTCATCCACCAACACCATGGACAGCATGCCATTGTGCTGGCTGATGAATAGCTCGCTGCCTCGTGCACACAGGCTACTGGCGTTGCCCAGAATCTGTTCGCCGCTGAAGGGTGCCAGTGGCGTCAGGGTTACCTGGTCCCGTTGTTCCTGTGCGCACACGGAAAACCATTGAATTGCTGTACTCATTGTCCTTTCTCCTTTCGGTCGGCTTCGGCGGCCAGCAAGGCCCAGGTGGCGAGTGCGCCGTTGTAGCTGGTGTATAGGCCCTGCTCCCGGTAGATGTAGCCGGCCCAGCTGTCCTGCAGGGAGGCGGGCAGGGCGCCATTGATAACCGGGTCGGACACATTACGCACAAAGCCAAAGGCCGTTTTTTGTTGCTGGCATGCCATGCCGACCACGGCATCGTCCATTTCCACCATGCAACCCAGTTTTTCCAGGCCGTTATCGGTGGTGCCGAACAGGAAGGTGTCGGTGGTGATGATGGGTTGTTCTGTGACCACTTTCAGTTGAGCGGCGGCCGGGTCGGGGTCGATATGGGCGCCTGCAGGATACTGTGGGCTCACTGGCAGAATCTGCGGCCCACGGGTGTGGAGCACTCCTTCCTGGGCCAGAGGGAGATAACGGTTATCCGGCTGCCAGCTGGACGTCACGGTACTGTGATTGAAACGGGCATTGGCGAAGTGTTTCAGGCAATGGAAATAGGCCTGGTTGGTAATCAGGGCGCTGCCCAGGGCGTCTTCGCTGCGTACGCCGCCACCAGTACCGATGGATAACAGCAATGAGGGTTGGGCTTCCTGGCAGATTTGTTCAACAAAACGGATCAGGGGAAGCTGGCTGCCATCCTGGGCCAGGTGCATGCCGGATTTGACCAGCAAGACGTTCAAGTCGCCGATGCGGACCTGGCGGAAGCTACCCCAGCTTTCGCTGTACAACGAAGGCGCGCCGCCCTGGAAGGTCTTGGAGACATCCACCATATATTGATAAATCTGGTAGTAGTCGCGCTGGTAAGACAGCCAGCCTTCCTGCCATTCATGGCTGTGCAGCTGATCCGGTGTGAGCGGATCACGCCGGTTGGTGAGTACCTGATTCATGGCGGCCCACTCTGCCAGGGTCCAGGTCATCACGACCACGTCGGCTTTGGGTAAGGGAGAATCGGCTTGATGACTGGGCGTTTCTTCGATGTGGGGAATCCGGTTATCCGGAGCGCCCAGTTTCTTCCAGTCCACCGCAGGCAGGTGGTCGGGGTTTTCAGGTAGCGCAATGATGCGTTGTGCGTTGAGCAGGGTCTCGGGTACCAGCGATGTGTCGAGGCTCATGAATCGTCCTTGTTCTCTTTTTATTGCCGGCTCCCCCCAAGGTACGCTGTGGATCGCTTCCCTGGTTGCCGGGTGGCCTCCATCCTACCCGGTAATTTTTACCCGATTCATTATCGTTAATGATGGTTGTGATCATCGCTGATAATGCATCTGTGATTATGGATTTCATCACCATCCATAATTTCCCAACGCTGATATTTCGCTCTGATACTGATTGCGCCAAATGGCACATCGTGAGGCATGGAAATGCCCGATAAAAAACATCATCAGGAGAATGATTATGAGCGATATGACGAAAACGCTTTGGGGACAATTCATGACCGCCTTCCAGGATCAGATCAAGATCGAAGGCGTACCGCAAATGTTGACCGGGCCGACCCCGTGGAACTGGGGTGGCAAGAATCCACCGATGGGCTCGCTGCCGTATCAGCAAGTACAGTTTCTCAATATTGTGCCTGCCAGCCCGCAGGTGGATCCGAATACCTACGGCATGAAGCAGGGATTCGGTGACCAGTACCGCATGTTTCTGAACTTCCTTATGGCCGATGGCGGTGAAGCCGGCCAGGCGTTGCAGCAGAAGATATCGGATGCTTCGCACAACCTGTTTCAGATCCAGTCCAGCGTGAATGTGGCTTATCAGAACTTCAAACAGCAAACCAGCAGCACCGAGTCATTCGATGACTGGTTGGCCAATGAAGGTCTGGCCTCCGCATCGCAGTTGAACCAGGCAAAAGCACAACTCAAGGAAGCCAACAGCAACTACACGGAATACATGCAGAAGCTGAAAGGCCCGATCAGTGAGGCGACCAAGCGCTATGACGATAACCTGGTGACGGTTGTGGGCCAGGATGGCAACTCGGTGAAGGATCAATCCGCGTTTCAGATCAGTGAAACCCCCTGGGACTACGTTAACCGGATCACCGGTAACAACTTCGGTGGAGCCGCTACCGCCGGTTCCGCCAAAACCTTCTCTCTGGATTCGTCCACCAAACAATGGTCAGACAGCACCGTCTATGGTGAAACAGAACTGGGCGGGTTGTTCGATTTCTTTGGCTTTGAAGCCGGGGGCGAATACAAAAAAGTGTCGACAGAGCACTTCTCCAGCCAGTACGACATCAGCTTTGCCTTTGAAGATGTCTCCATCGTCACGGTGACCCCGGGCAACTGGTTTAACGCGGCCATGCCGGCCAACTACCTGAATGGTCCGTTCATGCCGGGTCATTCCGGTTTCAAGAACGGCGACGATGCCTATTACTTTGGCAAGGGCGGCAACCTGGCACGTATCGTTTCACAAATGATTGTCGGTTATCGGCCAACCATCACCATCAATGCCGGTTCCGAGTTTGCCCAGCAAGTGACCGAAACCATCAAGGGTGAAGGTGGCTTCTTCATCGGACCGTTTGAGTTTGGTGGTGCCGGGGGTTCCGACAGCGATAAAGGCACGGTGAAAGTGGATGGCGAAACCATTACCTGCACCTCCAGCAGTAACTGGGGCACGGTGATTGGCCTGGGCACTAACTGGGTGGTTAACCCCCGCTAGGAGCTGACTATGTTACAGGTAGAACGTATGGGCGATGTCCGCAACGCCTATGGCAACATGAATGGAAACCAGGAGCGTGATGCCCGGCTTGCCATTAATGCCATCGACTTTGCCGATGTCTGGCGCGGTGCCGGTACTATCGTTAATCAGGGGCTGGTCAGGCTGGATGTGCAGGGCCGCACTGCGGCCGGCGAACAGAACCTTCAGGTCCAGATCAATGGCGTGAACGGTAACAGTACGGTGGCTGCCGCACTGATCGCCGAGAGCGTGCAGGATGCCAGTATCGAGGCGCAGCGGGTGTATGCTGTGCGCAAGATAAAGGACGCCCTGTTCAGCAGTATGAACGATAGCCATATTTACCGCGTAACGGGGACACCCACCTAGCGCAGACCTGAAAAATTGTACTTTGGTAACGGCTTGGCCGCCCTCTGGGCGGCCTTTTCTTTTTCAGAAAGACAGTGAAGAATGGTTGCTTCCAAAACCGCAATTGCTGGAGCCTGACCATGCTGAATAATCCGGATATCGGGAAGTTGATTTTACGCCTGTCGTTGGGTTTGATGCTGCTGCTGCATGGCGTGCACAAGCTGCATGCCGGGGTTGGCTGGATTGCCGGTGTGCTGGCGGAGCACCACCTGCCGGGGTTCCTGGCCTACGGGGTGTTCATTGGCGAGGTGATTGCGCCGGTGATGGTGATTATCGGTTATCAGACCCGTATTGGTGCCGCGCTGATTGTTGGCAATATGCTGGTCGCGCTGGTTCTGGCGCATATGGGGGAGTTGTTCAGCCTGAGCAACACTGGCGGCTGGGCAATCGAGTTGCAGGCGTTCTATCTGTTCACCGCTGCCGCGCTGGTCTTTCTGGGGGCGGGCAAGTACGCCATGAAGAACTGATTCATACGCTGGATGCATAATGCCCGATGCAGGACACTAAAAGACAAGACAGTTTCGTCAGTGCTTTTCTTCGTCAGGCATCGGGCTTCCAGCATCAGGCGTCCGGCAGGCGTTAGACCAGACGGTTTTTCTCAGCGATCTGGCCGTTCAGTGTCCAGAAATCATAGAGAATCCCCAGCCCGAACAGGCCGGCAGTCAGCAGGTAGATAATGCCGGTGATGACCTTGCCCATGTAGAAGCGGTGAATGCCGAAAATGCCGAGAAAGGTGAGCAGAATCCAGCCGATATTGTAATCGACGCTACCGGCTTCGTAGCGTGTATCTGCCGCGTCGTCCATGCCGGGGATCAGAAACAGGTCGATGATCCAGCCGATGAAGAACAGCCCGAGAGTAAAAAACCAGAGTGTGCCGGTGAGTTGGCGGCCATAGTAAAAACGGTGGGCGCCCATGAACCCGAAGATCCAGAGTAAGTAACCGATCACCTTGCTGTGCGTATCCTGATTCTGCATGTGCGATTCCTTTAAGGGTTACAGGTCGACGTTGAGTGCGGCGCTGGCGGTGTTTGCCTTGTTGCGTGCCGCGTCAATGCTGTCGGCTTTGGCCAGTGCAACGCCCAGGCGCCGACTGCCGTTGATATCCGGTTTACCGAACAGGCGCACTTCGGTATCCGTGTCGGCCAGGGCGGTGTCCAGGCCATGGTAACGCATGGCCTCTGATTGGCCTTGTACCAGCAATACGGATGATGCTGAGGGACCCCGCTGCTCGATTTCCGGGACTGGCAGACCAAGAATGGCCCGGGCATGCAAGGCGAATTCGGAAAGGGTCTGGGAAATCAGTGTCACCAGGCCGGTGTCGTGGGGGCGGGGAGACACTTCGCTGAAGTACACCTGGTCGCCTTTGATAAACAACTCGACCCCGAAGATACCCAGACCACCGAGTGCGTCGGTAATCGCCAGTGCGACGTCGCGGGAGCGTTGCAGTGCCGCTTCACTCATGGGCTGGGGCTGCCAAGATTCCTGGTAATCGCCGTTTTCCTGACGGTGGCCGATGGGGGCACAATAGCTGGTCTTGATCTCGTTGCCGGCCTTATGGCGAACCGTCAGCAGGGTGATTTCGTAGTCGAAGTCCACAAAGCCTTCCACGATGACCCGGCCCTGGCCGGCGCGGCCGCCGGACTGCGCGTATTCCCAGGCGGGCAGAACGTCCGCGTCGTTTTTCAGGGTGCTTTGTCCTTTGCCGGAGGAACTCATGACGGGTTTCACCACGCAGGGAAAACCGATCTCGCGCACGGCCTGCTGATAGTCCGCTTCGTTATCGGCAAAGCGATAGGGCGAAGTGGGCAGTGACAGCTCTTCTGCGGCCAGGCAGCGAATGCCTTCACGGTTCATGGTCAATTGGGTTGCCCGGGCAGTGGGCACCACGGTGTAGCCTTCCGCTTCCAGCTTGACCAGCTCGTCTGTGGCAATGGCCTCGATTTCCGGAACGATCAACGCCGGTTTCTCCTGTTCGACTAGTGCCCGCAAGGCGGCGCCATCGAGCATGTTGATGACATGGCTGTGTTGTGCCACCTGCATGGCGGGGGCGTGGGCATAGCGATCCACGGCGATGACTTCGCAACCGTAGCGGATCAGTTCCAGGGCGACTTCGCGGCCCAGCTCGCCGGAGCCCAGCAGCATGACGCGGGTAGCGTTGTCGGTGAAAGGGGTGCCAATGACAGTCATAACAGCTCTCAATATGTTCGGTGCCCTGATTGTAATGAAAAGCAGAGGCTACGCCAGCGGCGGGCAGCGCCGACCGGAATGGGACGCTTCGTTCTGTGCGGGTAGGGCTTGCGGTACACTTCGTCTGTGCGATGCCATGTGTGTGTTTTGCGGGCATGGAGACGGGATAAGGAGAGCGGGTGGACGATCAATACTGGATGCAACAGGCCCTGGCGCTGGCTCGGCAGGCGGCAGATCGGGGGGAAGTGCCGGTGGGTGCGCTGGTTGTCCGGGATAACCAGTTACTGGGTGAGGGGTATAACCAGCCCATTATCGCCAGCGACCCCAGTGCCCATGCGGAAATAGTGGCCATGCGTAGCGCTGCGCAAGCCGAGCGTAATTATCGGCTCAGTGGCAGTACGCTCTATGTCACCCTTGAGCCGTGCACCATGTGCTTTGGAGCCATGGTTCATGCGCGCATCGGCCGGCTTGTGTATGGCGCCAGAGAGCCCCGTGCAGGGGTGTGCGAAAGCCAGCTACAACTGCCGTCGGTGGATTTCTACAATCATCGGATGGACGTGGAGGGGGGCGTGTTGGCAGAAGAGAGTGCGCTACTGCTCAAAGGTTTCTTTGCTGAACGCCGGAAAAAGTAGCGATAGGTGAGGTTGGGCGAAACCGGTTAGCGGCTTTGTTCCCACAACGCGCATGCCTGCCACGTTTTTAGCGTGTTACATGCCTGCGTGAACCGTGTTGCGGCCACAGCGCGGCACAAAAAAAGGGCCGGTAAAAAACCGGCCCCTTTTTTAGTCAGCGTAATTCCTTACTGGAATTGCGCTTCCTTGGTGGTGGCTTTCATGATGGTTTCCACGCGACGGTTTTCGGCGCGGCCTTCGCTGGTTTTGTTGTCAGCGATAGGCTTCTCTTCGCCGTAACCTACGGTGGTGATGCGGTCCGCGCTTACGTTGAAGTGATCAACAAGTACGGTCTTCACAGCATCTGCACGTTGCTGGGACAGTTTCTTGTTGTAAGCCGCAGAACCGGTGCTGTCAGTGTGACCTTCCAGTACCAGGTTGGCGGACGGGTACTGACGCATACCTTCGGCCAGGTTTTCCAGAGACGGGTAAGAAGTCTGACGGACTTCGGCTTTATCGTGGCCGAATTCAACGTACAGGGTTTCTTTTACGTCCTTGTCCAGGTATTGCTGGCAGCCTTTGTCGTCAACCAGGGCACCGGCAGGGGTGTTCGGACATTCGTCCATGCTGTTAACGATGCTGTCGTTGTCATCATCCAGCTCACAACCGGTGGCATCTACCTGGGCGCCTGCCGGGGTGTTGGCGCACTGATCGCGCTCATCCGGTACACCATCGCCGTCGCTGTCGGTGACTACATTTTCAACCGGTGCCGGCTCTTCTTTCTCGCTGGAACCGCCAATGATGAAGTTCAGGCCTGCATAGACTTCTGCATCCCAGCGTTCGGTGCGGAAGCTATAGTAGGGACGAGCGCCCACGTCCAGGAGGAAATGCGGGTGCAGCATGGTCTGAAAACCGGTTTCCAGAGTACCGATGGTCTCTTTGAAATCGTTGGAGCTGTCGCTGTTCGGCTCGGTGCGGAACTCACCGGCACCGATACCCACGTAGGGTTCGAAGGCGGAGTTGCCGGCAAAGTGTTTGCGGATGGCGCCGTGAGCGATGTTGATGTCCGCGTCGCCAAGCAGATCGGTGTTGGAGTTGTTACGCTCCCACCAACCCTGAAAAGACCAGTCACGGTTGAAACGGTAACCCATTTGGGCACCGGGAAGGGTAACTTCGTTTTCGCTGGTGTTTTGGTCAATGTGGTCGCCCACATCCAGCCAGTTTTCACTGATGTGCCCGCCGAAGTAGAAATACTGTTCGGGGATCTCGTCAGCAATGACGGTGGTGGTCGCGGTGACAGATGCGCAAGCAATGCTCGCCGCTAAAAAGCGTTTAGCGTTCATAAGCTCCTTCCTTGTCTTATTCAGTAGGCAGATCAAACACGGGGCCAGTGTTGGCTAGCCTGTCTCCCATGTAAATCCTCACTACTCAGATTAATAAAAAAATTTACAAATATGGAATTTATTTGGTAGCGGGAGAACACTTTTTTGTAATGTTGTAGTGTGAAAGTATTAACGGGGTGAGGCTTGGTGGGTCCTTAATACTAGGGTCTGTTATCTCGGTCGTGTTAGCAGGCCCTAGGGCGGGCTTAGGCTGGTCACGTCGCCGGTTGATGGCTGTTCAGGAAAGTGCCGGCGGCGAGGTTTTTTCACGCCCTTCGTTGCGGTTCTGGTAGAGCGCATAGTCCGCTTCGTTAAGCAGCGGGTTGAGGCTGCGCCCACTGTTTTCGGTGCTGGCAACGCCGATACGGGCGCATACGGAAACCGCTTCTTCTGGCTGGGCTGCGGTTCTCGGGCTGGAAAGCTTGAGATTGCCGGCCAGGGCTTTCAGGCCTTCACCCATGCGGGCGGCATCATCAAAATTGGTGTGGGGGAGCACCAGCAGGAACTGGGCACCATCAAACCGTCCAAAAAGATCACTTTCGCGAATTTTTTCTCGAATGCAGTCGGCAAACAGGCGGAGGGCCTTTTCCCCTGTGTGGCGTCCGAAACTATCCAGTAGCTGGGTGAAGTCCTCAATTTCAATGAGCAGGATGGAAACCGTGTAGTTGTGTCGCTGGCTCAGGGCCAGTTCCCGTTCCAGCATGCCCAGCAGGTGGGGGCGATTGAAGAGGCCAGTGAGGTGATCCTCGCGGGCCAGCTGTTGCAGTTGGTGGTTGTACCTGTCCAGCGCAATCAACCGGCAGCTGAACAGATAAAGTGGTGGCGTCACCAATAACAGGGGGAGCAGGGCGGCAAGAACCAGCGGTGATAACCAGTCGCGTTCACCCACCAGCATGATGCCGATGCTGGTGAGCACAAGGGAGACAAGGATTGAGCACAAGGTGATGGCGGCGGTGCCTTTCAGGGCGGAACGGCGGTCGCTACGACTGACCAGTCTGGCGGACGTCGCTACCACATGAAAAAGCTTGGCCATGCTCGATAATCCCCAATTAACGTGCTGATTATTATGTTTGTCAGTATCACGTCTGCTTGCATGCCGTGCAATAGGGGGCGGGGTATCTCACTGATCCAGCAGGTTTTCCTTCAGTGATTGGGAATAGGGGGTCTCGCCAAACCAGATGCGAAGGTAGTAGCGGGCAAAGGTGGTGCCTGCTTCGCTGGCAAAGCGCTGGTTATTGAGGGCCAGTGTCAGGCCGTCTTCGCGATAGGTCAGGCTGTAGGCGTCGCCGTCGCTGATGTCCTGATAATGGCTGTTGAATGCCTGGAAACGGGACTGGTATCGGTCGAATTCCGTTGCTTGGAGGTTTTTTTCCAGAAAGTTCAGCGCGGCTTTGGCAAAGGCATCACCGGGAACGTCACGAAAATAGCGGAAGGTCAGCCGCAACGGTGGTGACAGCAGGTCGTCGGCCTGACAGTCGTGTCGGGACAGGGTGGCTTCGCCCACCGTGATGAAGCGCAGGGCTTTCACATCGCTGCGGGTACAAACCTGCCAGGGTTGCTCGCTTTCGCTCGCGTAACCTGGTGAGGCGATTGCCGCAGCAGCCATTAGCAGCCCGGCCGGGATTAGTCGTGCTCTCTTAGCCATCGTGTCATCGGTCCTATTACGGGCAAATGCTGGTCCATGCCCTGGCTGCTGTCCCAGAAATCCTGCTGGAAAACGACTTGCCCCTGCGCGTTGAAACGCAGCTGGCTGATACCAATGGTGCGAGACAGGCGTTCGCTGCCGAGCAGGCTGAAGCGTGCCTCCATGACCCAGCGCAGATACACATCACTGCCGTCTTTAATGATGTGGTTGACGGTGAGGGACATGCTGTTCAGCCCTTCGGCGGTGGCTTGTAAATGCGCGGCTAACTCGTCTCGTTGTGTCAGCGTGACCAGGGTGTCGTTGAAATACAGGGGGTCGGCATAGATGGTGTCGATCTGTGTGGGAATGGTGTTGGCATCCAGCGGGTTGAAGAACGCAATAAAACGATCGATTGTCGCCGAATCAACCGGGTGGCCGCTGGGGGCAGACGTGAGCGCCTGTTGATACCGGTCGGTATACCCGTAAGGCCCTTTGGGCGTACTGCTGCAGGCGGTTAAAAGCAGCGTCAGAAGCAGCGAAAACGATAATGTGCTGAAAGCATTCATGGCTGGATTCTGTCTGGTCTGTGGTGAATCGGTTGTGAAGCTGAAATTGCCAGGGTTGTATGGAGTCGTAAGGGCGCAGGCTTGGCGTCACGATTCACAGCGCTTTGACGAGGGATGCTGCATCGTAAGCCTATGAATTTCCCCACACGTGCGGTCATCGTTAACTTTTTCGCGTTCCAGTTGCTCTGGGCGGCCGCTGTGATGGGGGCGGCGCAGGGGGTGGGATTGCTGGCCTGGGGCGTGTTGATTGCCATGGTCGCCGCGCAAGTAACGCTGACACGCCAGTGGCGCCAGGACCTGCTGCTGATCGCTACCGGTGGCCTGTTGTGTTTGTTGATGGAGCCGTTGTGGTTGCTGCCGGATGTGTTGCAGTACCGCGACTGGCAGCAACACTGGTGGGCCCCGCATTGGGTCTGGGCGTTGTGGCTGGGCTTTGCGGTGAGTTTTCGCTATAGCCTGAACTGGCTGTGTGGCCGTCCGGTGCTGGCGGCCTTGTTTGGTGCCTTGGGCGGCGTCTTTTCCGTCACCATGGGCATTCGCCTGGGGGCAGCGACCGCGCCACAGGGTTGGCTGTTGCTGGCTACCGTTTACGGTGTCAGTTGGGCCATAGCGGTACCGTTGCTGGCGCAGGTTGCGACGATGACAAAACAGGAAACCGAACATGCCTGAAATCCATTACTTGCTGCTTATCGCCTTGCTGATTGTTGCTACCGTGCTGTGGTTACAGCAACGCCAGACCCGCAACGCCGGTTGGGTCGATGTGTTCTGGGCCTGGTCGGTGGGCATTGTAGGCGTGAGTTTTCTGGTAACCGGAAACGGTGCCTTGGTGCCCCGATTGGCGGCAGGGGTGTTGTTATTGTTGTGGTCGCTGCGGTTGGGTAGCCATATTTTTCAGCGAGTGAGTCAGGAAAACGCTGAAGATGGCCGTTACGCGGCCATGCGCGAGGTGCTGGGCAGTAAAGCGCAGCCTGTGTTCCTGGTTTTCTTCTGGGGCCAGGCGCTACTGGCCTGGGGTTTTGCGCTCACGTTCTGGGTGGTGGGCGAGCAGGATCAGTTTGCGCCCCCGTTGGTTTTGCTGGGCGTTGTTGTCGGTTTGCTGGCCATCGCCGGGGAAGCCCTGGCAGACAAGCAGTTGGCCGATTTCAAAAAGCGGCCTGACAGCAAAGGCAAGACCTGCCGTGAAGGGTTCTGGCGCTACAGTCGCCATCCCAACTATTTCTGCGAGTGGTTGCACTGGGTCAGTTACCCCGTGATGGCCATCGGTGCGCCGTACGCGGGCTGGCTGTGGTTGTTGCCCCTGGCCATGTTCGTATTCCTGTGGTTCGCCACAGGCATCCCCTATACCGAAAAACAGGCGCTCAAATCCCGCGGCGATGACTACCGTGATTATCAGCGCACGACGAGTGCGTTCTTTCCCTGGAGACCCAAATCATGATGATTCAAATGGCGGAATCGGGGCTGCTGCCCGATGGACTGGTGCGTTTTGGTATTCGTCGTCTGCTGGGGCAGCGCCTTGAACAGGAAAAACAACGCAGTAACCGCCAGACGTTCGAAGAGGCCTTGCGACAGGGGCCTGTTGCGGTGGGCCAGGACGAGGCCAATGAGCAGCATTATGAAGTGGATGCCCGCTTCTATGAGCAGGTGCTGGGGCCGTACCTGAAGTATTCCAGCGGCTATTGGCCGAATCCCTCAAGTACCCTGGAAGAGGCAGAGCGGGTGATGCTGGCGATGACCTGTGAGCGGGCAGAGCTGGAAGATGGCCAGGATGTGCTGGAAATGGGGTGTGGCTGGGGATCGCTGACGTTGTGGATGGCGCAGCAGTATCCCAATAGCCGGATTACCGCGATTTCCAATTCGTCGTCCCAGCGTGCTTTTATTCTCGGGCGCGCTGCAGAGCGGGGTCTGGATAATGTGGATGTGATCACCGCGGATGCCTCTGTGTATCAGCCGCAGCAGCCCTACGATCGGGTGGTGTCGGTGGAAATGTTTGAGCACATGCGCAATCACAAAACGTTGATGGCGCGTATTCATGACTGGTTGAAGCCGGGTGGCAAGCTCTTTATTCACGTGTTCTGTCATCGCGATCTGACCTACCTTTTCGAGACCGAAGGCAGCAAGGACTGGATGGCAAAGTACTTCTTTACCGGTGGCATGATGCCGGCTTACGACTGGCTGCCTCATTGTGCCGGTGATCTTCAGGAGGAGCAGCGCTGGGCCGTGAACGGCACCCACTATGCCCGCACTCTGGAGGCCTGGTTGCTACTGGCCGATGAGAAGCAGGCCGCGCTGACCCGGCTCCTGGATGAAATTTACGGTAAAGGCCAGGGCAAGATCTGGCTGCAACGCTGGCGCATGTTTTTCATGGCGTGTGCGGAGCTGTTTAACTATGGTGGAGGCGAAGAGTGGTTCGTTGCGCATTACCGCTTCGCCAAGCCTGTGGCGAATTGAGCGCTGTTATCGCGAGCGACCATGAATAGCCATAAAACGAGCAAGGCATGAAAAAAACCGGCGTTCAACATCGTCTTACCCGCGTCTATCTGGTTCAGCTATTGTTGATCAGCCTGGCCACCGTTCTGGGCGTATGGGCGACGGCGAATATCATTGAGCATGTGCTGGTCAAACAGGCACTGATCAAGGAAGCCGACCACTACTGGTCGCTGGTGGAGGTAAACCCGACTCAGCCGCGTCCCAACACCCGCCATCTGCTGGGCTTGCTGGACAGTGAGGCGGTGCAGGATACGATTCCCCAGGTACTGGCGAATTTGCCTGACGGTTATCAGCGGGTGGATCTGGCCGGTGAGCGGCCCATTGTGTATATCGAGCACCGCGACGGCGCGCGGCTTTACCTGATTTTTGATGAAAAGCGCGTGTCGGTCTTGGCGTTCCTGTTCGGCATTCTGCCGTTAACCGGGGTGTTGTTGGTGATTTACATCACCTCGTTTCTCGGTTGGAAAAAATCCCGCGATTTACTTTCCCCCCTGGTCCAGCTTTCTGATGCATTACGGCAAACGCCGGTGAATGACCCCAGTGTGGCTCGCCCGGATCTCAGCGACATATCGGCGGATTCGGGTAGCGAAGTGGCGGTTTTGGTGGCGGCACTGAATGGCTATGCGGACCGGTTGGTGTCGTTTGTGGAGCGTGAGCGCCAGTTTACCCGTGATGCCAGCCACGAATTGCGCACGCCACTGGCGGTGTTTCGCGCCAACCTGGAATTACTGGTGAGCCAGGTGGGCGACCGCCCTCTGATTCGGCGTATGGACGACACCGTCGATGACATGGAAGCCACCCTGGAGACATTGCTCATGTTGGCGCGCACGGAGCAGCATAGCCAGCAGAGTGAGGACGTGATCGTCAATGATCTGGCGGTGAATCTGATTGAACGCCTGAACCCCCTGGCCGAGCGCAAGCAAATCCGCTTGCAGGTCCGGCAGACGGCGCTACTGAGCGTGAACTGCCCTGAGGCGGCGCTCACCATTGTGCTGACGAACCTGGTCCGCAATGCGATTAACTACAGTGGCTCTGGTGATGTCACCATCGTGGTGATGGATAAGGCCGTGCAGGTGGTGGATTATGGTGCGGGCATGGATGCGGATGAGTTGTCGCGCATCATGCAGCCGTTTGAGCGGGGCGGAAGCGTGGAAGGTGGCCACGGCCTGGGCTTGGCGATTGTGCAACGCCTGTGTGAGCGCTATGACTGGGAGCTGATGGTGGCCAGTGAACCGGGCAAGGGCACGGAAGTGCGGGTTCAGTTTTAACCGGGTATCAGAGCGCGCTCAACGTTTGCTGTTCAATCTGTACCAGTAGCTGTTTGGCATTCAGTGCGTCCCGGACGCGATGAATGACTTTCTCTGCCTTGCTGGTATCGGCGTCGGCAAGAAGAATCCCGAAATGATTGTCGCCCAGGTGTGCAACGCTGTCCTGTTCGCGCAACAGGGCGGCAAGGGAATCGGCGATAATCAGGCTGTCACTCTCCTCCGGTGCGTGCAGAAAAAGCACGCACGACTCGGTGCCGAAATCCCGGCAATGTTGCTGTTCCTCATTCGTTATATCCGCCCACCCCTGCGGACCGGGCAGGCCGGTCTGTGGGCAACGATCCGGGTGTTCCACAAAAATACTGATGCGTTGTTGCTGCGCGTCCCGCAGGGCATTGGCGAGCAGGAAGCTGATTAGCCGGGCTTCATGCTGCAGGGCGGGCAGTGCCTGTTCCAGGGCAGGGTTCTGGGGCTCCGGATCCAGGGCGCAAAGTGTGCCGAACAGCTGGTTGTCCCGGTCCACCAGGGGAAGACCGATATAGGCACCAATGGTCAGATCGCTGTTGATCGGGGCATGGCTATAGTCGGGATTGAGCTGTGCGTTGGCGGCAATGCGGGGGGCGCCGAGTTCCATCATTTTGGCGCAATAGCTTTGTTCCCATTGCAGGCGGTTGCCTTGGTTCAGGCCGTAGTAATTATCCCGGGAGCGCAATACCACCAACTCATCGGTGCGCAGGCGAGTGATCATCCACAGCGCCATACCAAAACGGTTTTGTAGTTGGGCTAGATGTGCGTCCAGCAATTCCTGGCAGGAAGAATAGCTGGCTAACGAAGTGTCGGTACGGTTGGCTGGCATAAATAGGCAAAATCGCTTTTTTGCCTATTCTCTGCCCCGAGCCCATCCAAGTGCAAGTTTACTGCGCGTTGCTGTGCGGTTGTGCTGTTTCCTGAATGCTAAAGCCAACGCCCGGCAGGGTGTTGAGCAGGGCAATATCGAAAGGCTTGTCTACCGCTTTGCGCAGGTTGTAGAGATGGCTGCGCAGGGCATCGGAATCGGGCACCAGGTCGCCCCACAGTTCGTGTTCCAGCTGTTCCCGGCTGACCACTTTGGGGGATTCGCGCATCAGGATACGCAGAATGCGAAAGGCAGTGGGGGAGAGTTTCAGTAACTGACCGTCGCGACGCACTTCCTGCCGGGCCGGGTCCAGTTCCAGATCGGCAATCTGCAAGGTGTTGGCAGTGACTTCCTTGCGTTGTCGGCGTACCAGCGCAGCCACCCGGGCTGACAGCTCCGGCAGTGCGAAGGGCTTGACGATATAGTCGTCGCCGCCGCGATCAAACCCTTCCAGTTTGTCTTCCAGCTGATCCCGGGCGGTCATGAAAATCACCGGCATATCCAGCGCCAGCTCCTTGCGCAGGTACTGGCAGAAACTGTAGCCGTCCTCGCCGGGCAGCATCACATCCAGAAGCATCAGGTCATAGTGATGTTCCTGAACCAGTTCCCGGGCAAGGCGAGTGTTGCCGGCGTAGTCCACACTGGCGCCTTCCTGCTCCAGGTACTCCAATACGGTCTGGGCCAGTTGGCGATGGTCTTCTACCAGAAGGATGGACAGGTTATTCACAGGACTCTCCTTGTTTGTCTGTGAGTATATTCCGCGCGGGGGCGTCAAGGTTCCGTCAACAATCTTCACGCGCCTCCAGGCTTCCACTGTCGGGGGTTTCCTGCTGCTGCGCAATCAACCAGACGACAAACGGCAGGACTAGTCGTTCAGGGCGCCGGTGCGGGCAAAACGCTGCCGGTAGTGGCTGGGGGACAGGCCGGTGTGCCGTTTGAACAACCGCGAAAAACTGCTCACGTCCTGATAACCCACCTGTTCAGACAGTTTGGCCAGGTTATTGGTGCCGCGCTCGAGCATTTTGCGGGCGGCTTCAATGCGCACCCGTTGCAGGTATTGCAACGGCGGCTCGCCCAGTGTGGTGGTAAACCGGCGCTGTAACTGGCGTGGGCTCAAATGCACCCGTTCGGCCAATTGCCCCAGGCTGGTGTTTTCCTTGTAGTGCTCGTGAATCCAGCCCTGGATGGCCTGCACCTGGTCGTCTTGATGATAGGTATGTGCCGGCAGGCCGGCGTAAATGCTTTGCAGATCGTTTCGCACATCAATGACAAACGCCCGGGCCAGTTCCCGGGCCAGATCCGCACCGCAGAAGCGCTCCACCAACAGGATGGTCAGGTCACGCCAGGCGGTGCCGCCACCGGCGCAGAAAATGTTGCCATCACGGGTAATCAGTTCCCGTTCATTCAGGTTTACCTGTGGGTAGCGATGGCGAAACTCCTGGCTGAATCCCCAGTGGGTAGTCGCGGTTTTATCGTCCAGTAGCCCGGCTTCAGCGAGCAGGAAAGCACCGGTACAGTTGCTGGCCAGATCAGCGCCGCCTTGATGCAGAAAACGTAACCAGGGTAGTGCATCCTGTTCCTGGGCCAGCACGGTTTCGATTTTGCCGCCAATGGTGGGAACCACCACCAGGTCGGCCTGATCCATCTGCTCCAGGGAACAATCCACTGCCATGCGGATGCCGTTAGTGCAGCGCACCGGGTTGCCACCACGGGACACCACCTGGACCTTGAATTGCCGGTTCAGCGGCTGTCCGTGAATCCGGTTCCAGGTCACTCCGGTCAGGTTGAGAAGATCCACCACCCCGGTGAGAGCAGAGGCGAAGACGCCATCAAAGGCCAGTACTGCTACCGTGAACATGTGTCGTGTTCCACCATGAATTAGTCATAGGCGACAATGCCAGACACGGCATAACGATGGCAAGCTGTTGTCCAAAATAACCGGAGCGCTACTGTGAGTGATGTGATTCTCGACCGCCGTGATTTGAGCTTTCAGCTTTTTGAGGTGCTGGACACCGATAGCCTGTTTGCCCGCCCGCGTTTTGAAGATCACAGCCGTGAGACCATTGAAGCGGCTCTGGATACAGCTGAAAAGCTGGCGCGGGAAAAATTCGCCAACCACAACGCACTGTCCGACAAGGAAGAGCCCACTTTCGTGGATGGCAAAGTGGTGATGCGCCCGGAAGTCAAAGAAGCGTTCGATGCCTATATCAATGCCGGTTTTTTATCCTCCCGGGCCAGTTTTGAAGAAGGCGGGATGCAGCTGCCGGAGATTGCCGCTGCGGCCTGTAAAGGCATGTTCACCTGTGTGAACCCCAGCTCTACCGGTTATGCGTTTCTGACGGCGGCCGCGGCCAATGTGATTCGTAACTTTGGCAGCGAGACCCTGAAAACCCGGTTCCTGGAACCGATGATGGCAGGGCGCTTCACCGGCACCATGGCCCTGACCGAGCCCCATGCAGGTTCTTCCCTTACCGATATCCGCACCCGTGCAGTGCCCCAGAATGACGGCAGTTATCGGCTCAAGGGCAACAAGATTTTTATTTCTGGTGGCGAAAATGAGCTGGCGGAAAATATCGTGCATCTGGTGTTGGCAAAGATTCCCGGTGGCCCGGAAGGGGTGAAGGGGATCTCCCTGTTTGTGGTGCCCAAATATCGCCTGGATGACGACGGTAACCCGGATGCACGCAACGATGTGATTCTGGCAGGGCTGATTCACAAGCTCGGCTACCGTGGCACCACCAGCACTGCCCTGACGTTTGGTGACGGCGATGATTGCCATGGCTATCTGGTGGGTGAGCCCCATCAGGGCCTGCGTTACATGTTCCAGATGATGAACGAAGCGCGGGTAGGCGTAGGGTTTGGTGCCGGGCTTTTAGGCTATCGGGGTTACCGGTTTGCTCTGGATTATGCCCGTGACCGGGTACAGGGTCGCCACCCGGATGATGCGGATTTTTCCAAGCCGCAGGTGCCGATCATTGAGCATGCGGATGTGAAACGGTTGCTGCTCACCCAGAAAGCCTATGCGGAAGCGGCGATTGCCATGAGTCTGTACGGCTATCGTCTGGTTGACGAGATCCAGACCGGGGAAGAGGCAGCCGCCAAAGAGGCAGAGTTGCTGCTTGATCTGCTGACTCCGGTATTGAAAACCTGGCCCTCCGAGTTTGGTCTGAAAGCTAACGATATGGCGATTCAGGTCTTCGGCGGTGCGGGTTACACCCGTGAATATCCGGTGGAACAGGTGTGGCGTGATAACCGTCTTAACCCGATTCATGAAGGTACGACCGGCGTGCACGGTCTGGATCTGCTGGGCCGCAAAGTGTGGATGGACAACGGCAAGGGCATGCTGTTGTTGGCGAAACGAATCATGGCCGATGTGCAGGCCACCGCTGACGAGCGCTGCAAGCCAATGGCGGATGCGTTGCAAGCCATGTTGCCCCTGATTGAAAAAGCCACCCAGGCGGTGGGCAAGCAAATGGCCAGTGCCGGCCCGCGCGCGGCATTATCCAATGCCAATGCCTATTTGCAGTTGCTGGGCCACACCGTGGCGGCGTGGATGTGGTTACGCCAGGCTAATGCAGCAGTCACGTTGAGCGACCCTGACGATGCGGTTTTTGCGAAAGGAAAATTGCAGGCTGCCCGTTACTTCTTCCGCTGGGAATTGCCCCGGGTGGAATGGGATGCGCAACAGCTGATTAATGGCGACGACACCTTTATGGAGATGGATCCAAGCTGGTTCTGATTATGTTCTGATTACGGCCTTGTCGTGATCACTGGATTAACCGAGTGTGCCTATCGTCATCAGGCTCGGGACCTGCCATTGGCAGGAGAAGCTATGACGGTATTTTTTGAGCCCCCGCCAGGGGGCTTTTTTTTTGCCGTCTTTTTGCCGCTCTGCGGCCACAACGGAGTTCACACAACACGCAACACCAGGGTCTCGCCGTGCTTGCTCGTTCTTGTTGGTGACACAAAACAGTCATATAGTCGTCATCAATTGCGAGCGACACATTGAGCGGGGAATTAACGTGAAAAAAATGCTACTTGCGGCTTCGGTCGCCACGGCCATGTTGCCTGTGGGGGCCATGGCGGCGCCGACCTTCTATGGCAAGCTGAATCTTAGCGTGGATAAAACCAGTGATTATCCGGAGGGCGCCCTGGTCTTTAGCCAGGATGATCTGTCCGACGCCTGGTTTGTGTCCAGCAACAACTCCCGGCTGGGGGTGAAAGGCGAAGAGCCGCTGTATAACGACAGCCTGTCGGTGATTTACCAGATGGAAGTGGGTTACGACGCGGACGGTGATAGCAGCGCCACCTTTTCCACACGCAACAGCTTTCTGGGCCTGGGCACCCAGGTGGGCAAGATTTTCGCCGGCCGTTACGACAGCGTGGTGAAACTGGCGGAAGGCAAGATCGACCAGTTCAACGATACCGTGGCGGATATGGACACCGTCTTTCTCGGCCAGCGCCGTAACAGCAATAGCCTGAACTGGGAAAGCATGGACCTGGGCGGCATTGTGGTGAGGGCCCAGCTGGCGCCGGGTGAAGACGATGTGGTGGTCGGCGTGGCGCCCAACAGTGAAACCAAGGACGGACTCACCGATACCTGGGGGCTGTCTGCTACCTATCAGCAGGATGCTCTCTATGCCGCTCTGGCCTATGAAAGCAGCTACACCGACGGGACCGTTGGGCCTGCCATTGACGGCGGTGACCTGGAAACCGTGCGCGCTTCCCTGGGGCTGAATGTGAGCAGCAGTGTGGCGGTGGGTGCCATTGTCGAGCGCAGCAAACTGGACCCCTACGGCGCGCCAGAGGGTGACCTGATGTCGTACCTGCTGAGCGGCAAGTTTGGTGTCTCTGAGCGTGTGGCCCTGAAGGCCCAGGCGGGTATGCTAGATAGCAGCGATCTGGATCTGGATGTGGCCACGCTGACGGTGGGCGCAGACTACAAACTGGGTGATTTCACCACTGCTTATGGCTTGATTTCTGCCTCAGACACGGACTTCGATCCGGCGGGCACTATCAATGATGTGGACGAGTCCGGCATGGCGTTTTCCGTGGGCATGATCCACAAGTTCTGATTCGGCGCCGGTCCCACTGGCCGCTGGAAACCACAAAAAAGCCCGGCTACGGTAAGTGCCGGGCTCTTTTGGTGAGGGCCGAATAACGCTTTTGGCATTGTCAGCCATTACTGCACAAGGTTGAACTCAGCCTTCCCATTTACGCAGCACCAGGCTGGCGTTGGTGCCGCCGAAGCCGAAACTGTTGCTCAGCACGGTGGTCGGGCCGCTGTCTTTGCCTTTCACCAGCACAGGCATGCCGTCGGCTTTTTCATCCAGGGTTTCAATGTTGGCACTGATGGCGGTGAAGTCATTCTGCATCATCAACATGCAATAAATGGCTTCCTGTACCCCGGCCGCACCCAGGCTGTGGCCGGACAGGCTTTTGGTAGAGCCAATCGCCGGACACTGATCGCCAAAGACTTCACGGATGGCTTTCAATTCGGCCACGTCTCCCACCGGCGTACTGGTGCCGTGGGCGTTAATGTAGTCTACCGGGCCTTCTACTGTCGCCAGCGCCTGGCGCATGCAACGCGCTGCGCCTTCGCCATTGGGGGCGACCATGTCGTGGCCATCACTGGTAGCGCCGTAACCGAGCACTTCGGCGTAGATGGTCGCGCCACGGGCCTTGGCGTGTTCCAGTTCTTCCACCACCACCATGCCGCCACCGCCGGCAATCACGAAACCATCGCGGGTGGCGTCGTAGGCGCGCGACGCTTTTTCCGGTGTGTCGTTATATTTGCTGGAGAGGGCGCCCATGCCATCGAACAGACAGCTCAGCGTCCAGTGTTCCTCTTCACCACCACCGGCAAAGACCACGTCCTGCTTGCCCAGTTGAATCTGTTCCACGGCGTTGCCGATGCAGTGAGCGCTGGTAGCACAGGCGGAGGCGATGGAGTAGTTCACCCCCTTGATCTTGAACGGTGTGGCCAGGCACGCCGATACGGTGGAGGCCATCACTCGCGGCACCATGTAGGGGCCAACCCGTTTCACGCCGCGGCTGCGGGCAATATCCGCCGCTTCCACCTGGTTAAAGGACGAGTGCCCGCCAGAGCCGGCAATCAAACCGGTGCGTTCATGGCTGACCTGTTCGTCGTTGAGGCCGGAATTGGCAATGGCATTTTGCATGGCCACGTAGGCGTAGGCAGCCGCATCGCCCATAAAGCGGCGTGGCTTGCGGTCAATGAAGTCGTCCAGCTGGATAGTGGGTGTGCCTGCTACCTGGCTGCGCATGCCGATTTCCTGGTATTCCTCTTTAAAGCGAATACCGGAGCGGCCTTCCCGCAATGAACGGGTGACGCTGTCTGTGTCGTTGCCCAGACAGGAGACAATGCCCATCCCGGTGATTACTACGCGGCGCATGAGTCGCTCCTAAAAACCGTCGGTGGAAGTGAACAGGCCAACTTTCAGGTCGTCGGCCTGGTAGATGTCTTTCCCGTCCACGGACACGGTGGCATCGGCCAGGCCGACG
>NZ_LWEZ01001635.1:0-1002 GCF_001634945.1 Alcanivorax sp. HI0044 | reverse complement strand
CATCTGCTTCAACCAGCGCCTTCTTGCACTCCATCATGCCAAGACCGGTACGCTCACGAAGCTCTTTAACCATTGCAGCAGTAACAGCAGCCATGATTATCCTCTTAACTTTGGTATGTTTCGGTAAAGCGGGCGAGCCAGCGGCTCGCCCACCGATAGATTAACCTTCGGCTTTTTCGCCCTGGGCTTCATCTGCTACCTCGACGAACTCGCTCTCGCCACCGGTCTGGTTCTGGGCGTACTGCTTGCCTTCCAGAATCACGTCAGCTGCGGCTTTCACATACAGCTGAATGGCGCGGATTGCGTCGTCGTTGCCGGGAATGACGTAATCAACGCCGTCCGGGTTGGAGTTGGTATCAACCACTGCAACAACCGGGATCCCCAGCTTGCGAGCTTCCTGCAGCGCGATGTCTTCGTGATCCACGTCGATCACGAACAGTGCGTCAGGCAGGCCGCCCATGTCCTTGATACCACCGATAGAACGCTCGAGCTTGTCCATCTCGCGCTTGCGCATCAGGGCTTCTTTCTTGGTCAGTTTGTCAAAAGTGCCATCCTGGAACTGGGCTTCCAGCTCACGATAACGCTTGATGGACTGACGAATGGTTTTCCAGTTGGTTAGCATGCCGCCCAACCAACGGTGATCCACATAGGGCATACCGCAACGCTGGGCTTCTTCGCTCACCGCTTTCTGCGCCGCACGCTTGGTACCAACAAACAGGATCTTGTTGTTGCTGGCCGCCAGCTTGTTCAGGAACGCCATGGCGTCGTTGAACAGGGGCAGGGTCTGCTCCAGGTTGATGATGTGAATCTTGTTGCGGGCGCCGAAGATGTAAGCATTCATCTTCGGATTCCAGTAACGGGTTTGGTGACCGAAGTGCACGCCCGCTTTCAGCATATCGCGCATAGTTACGCTAGACATTGTTAGTACTCCACTTTGGGTTAGGCCTCCACGCCCCCGCATAAACCCAACCAAATCGGTCCAACTTACAGACCAGAAGGCAC
>NZ_LWEZ01001634.1:0-584 GCF_001634945.1 Alcanivorax sp. HI0044 | reverse complement strand
TTGGCGGTGCATCCATGGGTTCGTCAGTAAGCACGAAGGTGCCCCAGTGCATGGCCAGGGACTGGCGCGCCTGAATATCCTGATGGATTTTCACCGCTTCCGCCGGGTTGATATGCACCGGCGACATGAACCAGCGCGGCTCGTAGGCCCCGATAGGTAATAATGCCAGATCTACCGGCCCGAATACCTGACCAATTTCGTTAAACAGCGGTGCATAGCCGGTGTCACCGGCAAAATAGAGGCTGAAATCCGGGAAATTCAGACGCCAGCTGCACCACAGGGTCTGGTTGTGGTCGTTGGGGCCGCGCCCGCTGAAGTGCTGGGCGGGCAGGCAGAAAGCCTCTACCTGGCCGTGGTAGTCGCTCTGCCACCAGCCCAGCTCGATGATCCTTTCCACCCCCAGCTTGCGCAGCCAGGCGGCGATACCCTGGGGTACGAACCAGAGAATGTCGCGGCCGAAGCGGGCCTGTAGTTGCTTTACCGATGCCTTGTCCAGGTGATCATAGTGGTTATGGGAGACCAGCACGGCATTGATATCGGGTAGCTGGTCAATGGTCAGCGCCGGCGGTACTGCCCGCTTTGGG
>NZ_LWEZ01001633.1:0-1482 GCF_001634945.1 Alcanivorax sp. HI0044 | reverse complement strand
GTATGGGGAGCAGATATGCAGGGCAAGAAAACCGGAGAAGAAACGTCACCGCATTACGCTATTAGAGGCGCGCTTTTCGCTGCGAATGATAATCCGATAGGCGAAACATCCACCCTCTTTAGCATAACCGATGTGGGTAGCTACCCCAGCGACGTACACGCGGTCACACTAGACGAAAACCACTTCATCGCCNCCTGGGATAGCGGTAATTACGGAAGCCGGGACCCAATGGCACGGACTGTTTCGCTGACCGGGAATCTTGGTAGCGTCATTGGCCAACAAACCCAGGAAGATAATGCCATCTCGGCTATCGCAAGGGCAAAAAACGACAACGCCTTTATCGTCTGGAACCGTAACGACGGATATAACGATAAGACACTTTATACTCAACAAGTCACCATCAACGGCCTTGTAGGCGAACCTCAACAAATCTCCACCTACACCACGCCAGAAGAAAACCATGTGGCTCTTGCCACAGACAGCGATGGCACGCTCATCGTTACCTGGGAAAGCTGGATAGAGAATGATGACGACGCACCGGATATTTATGCCCGCCGTTTTGAGGTCACGCAAAGCAGCAATACAGAAACCGGCGGAGCAAGCAGTGGAGGAGGAAGCAGTAGTGGAGGCGGTAGCCTGCCCCTTGCTTTGCTTACTGCTCTCGTGGCGTTCGGCAGGTTTCGCAGGAACCACTGGCGGATCTCGGACCGTAGGTCAGATTAGCCTGAAAGGCGTAATCCGACATCCAGGTACGCAATGAAAGCGCAGGTGTATTACACCGCCTGAAACTGCTCCAACGCCGCCAGAATATCCAGTGCATGGCGGCGTTTCACCGGATCATGCAGATCCACCGTCACCATCAGCTCATCCACCTCTACCGAATCCAGCAACTGATCAAGCTGTTCCTGAATGGATTCTGCCGTCCCCAGCAACTGCAACCCCAGAAAGCCCTTCACGCCGGCTTCTTCTTCCGCATTCCACAACCCGGCCATGCTCTGCACCGGGGGCTTCATCCACAACGGCTGGCCCCGGAACAGGGCGAGGATGCGCTGGTAACTGGTGGTGGTCAGGTACTGGGCCTCCTCATCGGAATCCGCCGGCACCGCAGGCACCGTCAACATGGCATAAGGCCTGTCCAGCTGAGCAGAGGGCTGAAACTGATCCCGGTAGATACGCAACGCCTCACGATACAGCCGGGGCGCAAAATGCCCGGCAAAGGCATAGGGCAAGCCACGCTGCGCGGCCAGCTGCGCGCTGTACAAACTGGAGCCCAGCAACCAGATCGGCACATTGGTGCCCGCTCCCGGAATCGCGTTCACAGCCCGTGACGCATCCAACGGCCCCAGCAAACGCTGCAACTCCGCCACGTCCTGGGGAAACTGCTCCGCCCCCAGACCTTCCCGACGCAAAGCACGGCTGGTCATCGGGTCGGTTCCCGGCGCACGGCCCAGGCCCAGATCAATCCGATCAGGATAGAGACTC
>NZ_LWEZ01001632.1:0-1105 GCF_001634945.1 Alcanivorax sp. HI0044 | reverse complement strand
GATTGCCGGCATCGCCGACAAGGACGGAGAAAGTGCCGCCGACCTGATTCGCCGTGAGGCGGTGGAAGAGGCCGGGCTGACCCTGGGCACCATGGAACCGATCGCGGCCTACATGCCCAGCCCCGGTGGCACCAATGAGCGCCTGCAGGTGTTCGTGGGCCATGCCGATCTGGCCGGCGCTGGCGGCATTTTCGGCTGTCCGGACGAGGGCGAAGACATTCGTGCGGTCACCGTGAGTGCCGATGACATTCCTGGGCTGCTGGAAAGCGGTCAGGTGGATAACGCCGCGTCGCTGATTGCCCTGCAATGGTTGCTGTTGAACCGCGCCCGCCTGGATGCGGCCTGGGGCGGGCAGTGAGCCGCCGCGAGCGTTACCGGCTGGATTTTCGTGCGCTGATGACCCAGTGCGAGGAAAACTATGCGCGCCTGTTGCCCTTAATGAAGGCGTTGGGTGAGCGAGACAGCATGGCGGTGGAAGTGGGACATGACCAGCATCCCCATACCCTGCAGATGCGTGTGCTGGAGCGTTCTCCCTACACCACCACGGTGCGTCTGGAAGATCAGGAATTGCTGGAAGCCTTGCCAGCGTCTCGGCTCACCGTGCGCATGTACCACGATGCGCGGCTGGCGGAAGTCACCGAAGCGCGTCCTTTCCGGCGGGTTAACGCCCGCTACGCCTACCCTAATCGCAACATGCATCAGCGCGACGAGAAGGTGCAGTGGAACCGGTTTCTGGCAGAGTGGCTGCGCCACCTCCATGACCACGGCCGCGACAGTGGCCAGGCCTGGCGCCAACAGGTCACTGGCAGTTGAGCAGATGGCGCTGTGAGTGCGTGGGTGCCTGCCACTCCCCGGATACAGAAGCAACCCGCTCTGCGGTTTCTTCGTAGAGAAATGGTAACCAATTCCAGCTCTTGGATCTGTTTCCTAGAAAAGTGCCATCATCTTGGTTATAAGTGACGTTGAGGGCGGCCTTGCGGTACTGGGGAGTACAAGGAAGGGCCGTCAACGAGATATGGGACCATAATAACGGTTACGGGAGCGGGGATCTTGACGCAGCAGTTGCAGCCCCTTCGAGTCGTGCAGTTGTCAGACTGTCATTTGT
>NZ_LWEZ01001631.1:0-853 GCF_001634945.1 Alcanivorax sp. HI0044 | reverse complement strand
GCAGGAAGACCTGGCCGCCTGAGCCGGGCGCTCACCTGCCTTACAGTTTTTACACCCTGGCAGCGCTTTCATTGTGTTATTTGCATTTTCTTTGCATTGCTTCTGTAGATAATAACCATTCTCATTTTGGTTAGCTTGCCTCTACATTCCTATGTCTCCACTTTCGATTACCTCCCGCACCCTGGCCGCGGCTTTGGGTGGTTATGGCCTTGCGTCCCTGTCGGCCATGGCCCTGGCCGTTACCCTGCCCATGGCCCGCGACCAGGCCGTGATCATTGGCATCATGGTGGCGTTGCTGTTGTGTAGCGGCGCGGCTATTTGGGCGTTTTCCGCCCGCTCAGCCTGGCGGGCCTGGGCCGGCATTCTCGCCCCTGGCGTGCTGCTGGGTGGGCTGTATCTGTGGGGCCTGCCCGCATGAATAAATCATTTCGCCAATCCATGGCCTGGCTACACACCTGGACCGGCCTGTTACTCGGCTGGTTGCTGGTGGCCATTTTTATTACTGGCACCAGTGCTTATTTTCGGGAAGAAATTACCCTGTGGATGCAGCCGGAAGTGCATGATTCCACCCTGCAACCAGGCACCATCGACATGGCTCTGGCAGCATTGAATGCCAAAGCTCCAGACGCCCGCTCCTGGGACATCAGCCTGCCCGGCCCCCGCCAGACCGCCGCCGAGCTGCGCTGGCAACCGGCCAAACCACCTGAAGACGGAAGACGCCATCGCGGTGAACAGATACTCATGGATGCGGATAGCGGCGAGGTCGTTGCACCACGCGCCACCCGCGGCGGCAATTTTTTCTACCGCTTTCATTTTGAACTGTACGGCATCGACCGCCTGTGGGCGCGGTTGC
>NZ_LWEZ01001630.1:0-866 GCF_001634945.1 Alcanivorax sp. HI0044 | reverse complement strand
CCTCCTGGCGCTTTACTTTTGCCGGGAGGGTGAGCGTGATATCAGAGTCTTCCAGGGTAATGGTCAGGGTGACCGGGGCCGCATCGGGCAGCGCGAGCGGCGTGCTGCTGTTGAGCCGTGCGCCCATGATGGAAATGTCGTCCAGTGACACGGGGTGGCTGTCCTGCTGGAAAGCCAGGGTGGCCTCCCCGTCGAAGTCCACCCGATTGGCCCGCCGTCTTTCGTTCATGCTGTCGTCCCTGTTACGTCCCCGGCCGACACGTTGTTGCTGTGTCGGCATTATCCTGCACGAATCAGACTTCGATTCGTTTGTACTTCATGCGCTTGGGTTGCAGGGCCGCATCGCCCAGCTGCTTGCGTTTGTATTCTTCGTACTCGGTGTAAGAGCCTTCGAACCATTCCACCTGGGCATCCCCTTCGAAGGAGAGGATGTGGGTGGCGACGCGGTCCAGGAACCAGCGATCGTGCGAGATCACGATGGCGCAGCCGGGGAACGCCAGCAGGGCTTCTTCCAATGCCCGCAGGGTTTCCACGTCCAGGTCGTTGGTGGGCTCATCGAGCAGCAGCACGTTGGCGCCCTGCTTGAGCAGCTTGGCCAGGTGCAGACGGTTGCGTTCACCGCCGGACAGATCGCCGACCCGCTTCTGCTGGTCGCCACCCTTGAAGTTAAACCGGCCCAGATAGGCGCGGCTGGGGACTTCATAGTTGCCGATGCGCAGGATGTCGTTGCCGTCGGAGACTTCTTCCCAGACCGTCTTGTTGCTGTCCAGGTCTTCACGGCTTTGGTCCACATAGGCCATCTGTACGGTATCGCCAGTGACGATCTCGCCGCTGTCCGGGGTTTCCTGGCCGGCCAGCATGCGGAA
>NZ_LWEZ01001629.1:0-1442 GCF_001634945.1 Alcanivorax sp. HI0044 | reverse complement strand
GTGATTGTGTTCCTGGTGCTCGCCGCCCAGTTTGAAAGCTGGATTCACCCGCTGATTATCATGCTCACGGTGCCGCTGGCGTTGGCCGGCGCGGTGATCGCCATCAGCGTTACCGGCGACAGCCTGAACATTTACAGTCAGATCGGCATGATCATGTTACTGGGGCTGATGGCGAAGAACGGTATTCTGATCGTGGAGTTTGCCAACCAGCTTCGTGACCAGGGCCGCAGCGTGAAAGAGGCCATCTATGAAGGCGCCATCGTGCGGTTCCGTCCGGTCTTGATGACCGGTGTCTCCACCATCTTCGGTGCCGTGCCGCTGGTGCTGGCCACCGGTGCCGGCGCGGAAAGCCGCTTTACCATTGGTGTGGTGATTCTCGGCGGGCTATTGTTTGCCACCGTGCTGACCCTGTTTATCATCCCGGTGCTGTACCAGTGGCTGGCGCCGTACGCGTCACCGGCGGATGCCGTCAGCCAGCAGCTGGACAAGGAGATGCCCGTTAACGAAAGCCAAGATGGATAATCAGTAGGAGCGCCGCTCCTACCAATCGCCAGACAGGAATCATGACCGACTACGAACTGATCCGCAGCAAACGCCGCTCCCTGGAACTGCGTGTTCTGGAAGACGGGCGTGTGCAGGTGCGTGCGCCGCAACGGGCTCCCCTGCGCATGGTGCAGACCTTTGTGGACAGTCGCCGCCAGTGGATCAAGGACCAGCAACAACGCCAGGCCAGCCGCCCGCGGCAACGCTGGCAAGATGGCTGCAGCATGGTGTTCCGGGGCCAGCCGTTGATCCTGGATGTGTCTGCAGGGCGGTCTTCGGTGAGTGTGGCTGGCGGCTATCTACAGGTGCGAGTTGCCGAGCCTGACAGCGAGGCTGCCGTGCAGCAGGCGGTGGAGCGCTGGCTTCGCCAACAGGCACGCCCGTTGTTTGAGGACAGCATTGAGCGGCAGTTCGGCTGGTTTGCCGGGCAAGGTTATACGCGCCCGGTATTACGGGTAAAAAAAATGCGTACCCGTTGGGGCTCACTGTCGGCAAAAGGGTACATCAACCTGAACATGGCCCTGCTGCACTACCCGCCAGCGGCACTGGATTACGTGGTCATGCACGAGCTTTGCCACCTCAAGCACATGGATCACGGCCCTGGCTTCCACGCCTTAATGGACGCCCGCATGCCCGACTGGCGCCAGCACAAACAACTCCTCGACCAGCCGCTCTACCAGCCCTGAGAGTCGAGTTGAAAGTTCAAAGTTTAAAGTTGAAACGCGGGGTGGTCAGTCAGGTTCGGCAATGCTGTGCCCGCGATTAATGGTAATGGTGCGCGGGCACGGCCTTTCAACGCTCGAGCACCCGTTCCGCGCTTTTCAACTTTAAACTTTGAACTTCCAACTGCTTTTCGCCAGACACAAAAAAACCCGCCGAAGCGGGTTTTTCCGTACTAG
>NZ_LWEZ01001628.1:0-1382 GCF_001634945.1 Alcanivorax sp. HI0044 | reverse complement strand
ACCACCACGGGGGCTGGCGGCAGGCGAGGCAGGTCGACCACAAACAGCAGCAGGGCACCGGGGCGCCAGCCACCATTAAGTAACCGGGCGTGGCGGACCACCGAGCACCAGCTGGCCCAGTTGTCGGCGTCGACAAACAGTTTGAAAGCTTGTTTGCGGGAGGCGCGGGTGTCGGTGACTTCGTCGACCAGATAACGTTTTAGCATGCTGCATCCGTGTTTTTATTGGGTGGAAGGGGCTGCCAGGAAGTGCGTGACGCAGGCCACTGCGATAGCACCAAAGCCATTATTCAAAGCTCCCTAGATTACGCACAGTAGGCACCAACCTCCAGTCGGTAAAACGGGCCAATTCGGCAGACGTTGTTGACCTGCCCGGGGCCTTTGCCTAGTTTCGGGTGATTGCGAGGAGTCAGCATGACAACAACACTGTTACCGGCCTCGATTTTGCCGGGGCTTCTTGAAGTCTCGTTACGTGATCAACTGGACGTGCAGGCCTTGTTCGAGCAGGTGGGGATCGATGCGGATATTGTCGGCCGCAGCGATCGCTTCATCAGCCTCGGGCAGCTGGATGCGTTGCTCTATGCCGCCTTTACGGAAAGTGATGATCCGCTATTCGGCCTGCATGTGGGGGCGGATAACCATTATGGCAATCTGGACTTGCTGGGTAACCTGATGGCTACCGCCAATACCCTGGATAACGGGATCGGCATGCTGTTTCGCTATAAGGATCTGGTGGTTCCCTACCTGGATTTCTCTCTCGACCTGCACGGCAAGAATGTGCAGCTATCGGTGATCAGCAAGGACCCGACCTTGCGCTTTACGGCCACGCGGGCACACAACGAAGTCGTGGTGGCCACCATGGTGTCCATCGGGCGCTCATTACTGGGGGCGGAAATGCCCCTGGCTGGCGCCTGCTTCCTGCACGGCCAGCCATCGCCTGATGAGCTGGAAAGCTATGGCGCCTTTTTCCAGTGTCCGTTGTCGTTTGCTGCCAGCCAGAATGCCATCCAGTTCAGTGCCGAGCTGCTTGGCACACCGTTGCCCCGCGCCTATCCGAAATACAATGAACGATTACGCCGTTCTGCGGACCAGGTGCTGGCAGGCCTGTCTCGGGCGGCGGGTATTACCGGGCAGGTGATCAAGCATCTGGAGCGGCTACTCGGTGAGCATACGGTGACCATGGAAGCGGTGGCCGATGCGCTGGCCATGACCCCGCGTACGCTCCAGCGGCGCCTCCAGGAAGAAGGTGCGCGGTTTGCACAACTGCGCGATCAGGTGCGCCATCAGCATGCCTGCAAGGCCCTGAGCCAGCCCCGTTGCGACATGCACGGCCTGGCCGCTGAACTGGGTTTTTCCGATACCGCCAATTTTTACCATGCGTTC
>NZ_LWEZ01001627.1:0-959 GCF_001634945.1 Alcanivorax sp. HI0044 | reverse complement strand
TTATTTCGACATTGTCATCTCCAACTGTGTCATCAACCTGAGCACCGACAAGGCCAAGGTCATCGCCGACGTAAAACGCCTGCTGAAACCCGGCGGCGAGTTCTTTTTTTCCGATGTTTATGCAGACCGGCGCATCCCTGCCTCACTGGCCAAAGACCCGGTGCTGTACGGAGAGTGCCTGTCCGGCGCCCTGTACTGGAATGATTTCATCAACCTGAGCAAGCGCTGCGGCTTTGCCGATCCAAGACTGGTGGAATCCCGCCCGCTGACCATTGAAAACCCGACCATCGAAAAAACGCTGGGCAATATCCGCTTTTATTCCGCCACCTACCGGCTGTTCAATATCGATTCGCTGGAACCAGCCTGTGAAGATTATGGCCAGGCGGTGGTCTACAAAGGCACCCTGAAAAACAGTCCCAACGCCTTTGCCCTGGACGACCATCATTTTATTGAAGCGGGCAAAGTCTTCCCGGTTTGCGGCAATACCTGGTTGATGCTGGAAAAAAGCCGCTTTGCCACACACTTTGACTTCATCGGTAACTTCAACACCCATTACGGTATCTTCGAAGGCTGCGGGCTGAATGTGCCATTTGCACAAGCAAACAGTACAGACGCGACAGGCAGCTGCTGCTGATGCCCACCAATCCTTTGACCCACCCCCACCAACAGGACCTGAAATGAGCATCAAGAAAGGCCTACTTTTCGCCGTCCTCGCCGCGTTGATCGGTTGTTACTTTGTTTTCGATCTGGGGCAGTATTTCAGCCTCGGCTATATCAAAGAACAACAAAGTGCCTTTGATGCTCTTTATCAGGACAACCCTGCGTTGATCCTCGGTGGCTTTTTCGCGCTCTATGTCATTGTCACGGCACTCAGCCTGCCCGGCGCGGCTATCATGACGCTGGCCGCCGGGGCCCTGTTCGGCTTCTGGATTGCCCTGGCACTGGTGTCCTTTGCCTCC
>NZ_LWEZ01001626.1:0-805 GCF_001634945.1 Alcanivorax sp. HI0044 | reverse complement strand
GCTGTTCCAGTTCTGCAATGCGCATAGGAGGCTCACTTATTCCCTGTTGACCTTAGAGCGTACTCTACACCTTAGCGTAGTCATGAGCTTTCTCCGCACCTCACTGAAAACAGGAAAAGGACATCACCATGATCTTCTTTATCACCGGGGCCACCGGCTTCATTGGTCGCCACGTCTGCGCCAGCCTGACCCGCCATAACCACGCCGTGGTCGCCATGCTGCGACAACCCGAGGTTCAACTCGACACCCTGCGCCAGCAGGTGGACAGCCTCGGCGGGCAAGGCCACTTGCTCCAGGCGATCAGCGGCGATCTGGACCAACCGGAACTGGGCCTGACCACCGCGCTCCCCAAACTCGATGCCATCATCCACCTCGGCGCCCGTTTCGCCTGGCGGCTCGATACCGATACCGCCCGCCGCACCAATGTAACGGGAAGCCTGGCCGTGGCCGAACTGGCACGCCGCCAGCAATGCCGTTTGGTGTTTATCAGCGGTTTTATGCTGGAAAATCACGGGCACCTGAATCGGCTTGGCATTGATCCCGCCACCCCATCACACACTGAATGGCCGAAGGTTTACCGGCGGGCTGGCGGCTATGAAGCCAGCAAACTGGAAGCGGCCATTCGCGCCCGTGCCTTTGCCAGACAGCACGCACTCGATTTTGTGGAAGTCCAGCCCGCCACCGTTGCCGGCAATAGCCATACCGGTGAGCTGGATAACAGCCAACCGTTATACAGCCTGCTCGATAACCTGGCCTGCGGCCGCCTGGCATTGGTACCCGGCACCCGGGCACACTGGCTTCCCCT
>NZ_LWEZ01001625.1:0-12606 GCF_001634945.1 Alcanivorax sp. HI0044 | reverse complement strand
GGCCACCAATGGCCAGCCGGCCAATGCGTTCACCCTGGACCAGGACATCGTCGTCTACTGGCGTCACCAGCAGGACCTGCCCGGCAGCGTGGACCTGGTCGCCTACAAGGCCCCGGGCAAGGATCGCGGCACCTTTATGCTCAGCATCACCCCCGGTGACGACCTGCCCCCGATCACCACCGGTAGCGACTGGGTGTTCGTGCTGGATATTTCCGGCTCCATGAGTGCCAAACTGGCCACCCTGGCCGACGGCGTCAGCCAGGCCCTGGGTAAACTGCGCGGCGGCGACCGCTTCAGAATCGTGCTGTTTGATGATCGTGCCGAAGAAATCACCAGCGGTTTTGTGGACGCCACGCCGGGCAGCATTCGCCGCTACACCGAAAAACTCATGCAGCTCAAACCCCGTGGCGGCACCAACCTGTTCGGCGGCCTGAGCCTGGCCCTGAACCCCCTGGACGCGGACCGCCCCACCGGCATCGTGCTGGTTACCGATGGCGTGGCTAACGTAGGTAAAACCCAACAAAAAGACTTTATCGACTTACTGGAACACCATGACGTGCGCCTGTTCACCTTCGTCATGGGCAACAGTGCCAACCGGCCCATGCTCACCGCCATGACCGATGCCAGCAACGGCTTTGCCATCAGCGTCTCCAACAGCGACGACATCGCCGGGCAGATTCTCAACGCCACCGCCAAGCTCACCCACCAGGCCATGAACGACGTGGAGATCGATATCGACGGGGTGCGTACCGCCGACCTGCAGCCGCAGCGCATCGGCAGCATCTACCACGGTCGCCAGATCGTGCTGCTCGGTCATTACTGGGGCGACGGCCCGGCGAAAGTTACCCTTCGTGCCAACGTGGCCGGCCAGGACAAGCAATACAAGACCCGTTTCAACTTCCCCGCCCAGGGCGGTGACAACCCGGAACTGGAACGACTGTGGGCCTATGCCACCATTCAGCACATGCAGCGGGAAATTAATTACTTCGGCGAGGAGAAGGACCTGCAGCAGGGCATCACCGATTTGGGCCTGGAGTACGGCCTGGTGACCAACTACACCTCCATGGTGGTGCTGCGCGATGAAGTCTTCGAGGAGTACGGGATCGAGCGTCGCAATGCTAAACGCCGGGAGATCGAAAAGCTGGCCAAGGCACAACGTCAGGCCAGCGCACCCACCAGCAACCGCGTGGACAATGCCCAACCCATGTACAACAGCAATCGTCCGTCCTATAGCGGTGGCGGCAGCAGCGGTGGCGCCTTCGGCATCGGTGCCCTGCTACCCTTCCTGATCCTGCTGATCGGCGGTGGCTTGCGTCGTCGCCGCTGATCCTGCCGACGACAGCCAACCTTCCCGGACAGGTAGCTCCTGTCCGGGATTTTTTCGTCAGGCATTTAGCCCCGAGGCTTCGGCAAAGTGCGAGCAGAACCCTGTCGTGTTACTCCTGCCGGCCTTCGATAGCCGACAACAACACCCCGGCGGCAATCCCCAGACGCTTGTCCAGTCGGCCCTCACGATCAGCACTGAAATCCACATCCAGTTTCAAGATGAACGGATTGAACCGCTGGCGATACTCCGCCACAGGACTCTCCCCCACGGTGGCGTGGTAGTGCTGGGGAAAGAAAAAAGCCAACGCTTCGATATAACGGCGCACCAGCGCTTTAAGCATGGAGTCTTCCTGAAGAGTGCCGATCTCTTGACCACCACTATCCAGAAAGATCCAGTGATCGCGCAGGAAGGATGATTTGAAACCCGACCGCCGCAACGTACCCACATGCTCATCGCTTTGCGAATCATGCACGTCATAGGCGCCCGCGAAATCGAAAATACTGCGGGTGGAAATCCGCAGCAACTCCTGGTCCTGACTTTCGTCCGCGTAAAGCCGGATGTCTTCGCGGATGCGGAAGCGCTTCATGTTGGAATAAAGCGCCAGCTCTCCATCATCCGTATAAAGGTGGAACGCATCACCGAAGAAGCGAAAGAACTTGCGGCGAATGGTGTAGCGTGGGTGTTGAAAGCGCACGGCGTGCGTCATGACTTGTTCTCCATCAGCATTCGGTGAAACCCTCTTCTGTATTCAGAGAAGGCAATCCCATTACCAGGGCAGCACGCTGCCATCGGAATGCCAAAAGGTCCCGCTGTTTTCCAGGGTCAGGGCGTCCATCCGCGCAATCAGATCGCTGGCCGCTTCTTCCGCCGTCAGATTACCACTCTGCCGGGTCATGTCAGTCTGCACCCAGCCCGGATGCAGAATCGCCACCGCAATCCCCCGCTCAGACAAGTCCACCGCCAGCGACTTGCCTACCGCATTCAGGGCGGCCTTGCTGGCCCGGTAGCCGTACCTGGCCCCGGAGGTATTATCGGCAATGGACCCCATGCGTGAAGTCATAAGCCCCACCTTGCTACCCGCATGCAGGTTGCCCAGCAAAGCCATGGTGACCCGCAGCGGCCCCAGCGTATTGACCTCGAACTGGTCGCGGATCGAGTCAAAGTTCATGCCATCCACCGTTTCACTGCTCATGATCCCGGCGTTGTTATAGAGCATATCCACACGGCGATCGCCCAGCGCATTCTGCAGGTTCATCACTCCGTCCGCCGAGCCCACATCCACACCATCGATCACCTTTGCGCCGCTTTCCAGCAGCGCAGCAGAGGGCTCGCGGCAAGTGGCCAGCACGGTATCTCCCCTGGCGCACCACGCCTGCACCATGGCAAGGCCAATCCCGCGATTCGCTCCGGTAATGACTATTTTTTGTCCCACAGCTTTCTCCTTTTGCCTGATTCAACAGACTCGTACCCTGAACCTGTTTCGCATTCAACGCCAGCGGACAAGCCACATTCGCAAGCCTCTGTGGGCGGTGCTTTGCCTACCTGTACGGAAACATCCTTTTTTATGGTTCATCGCGGAATTGAGTGCTCATCCTGCTTCAGAGGCTCCCTTGTCTCATTATCCCGATTTGGCAGCCGCTGGACGCCGGATGCCCAACGAAGGACGCTTGCGTTCAAAACCTGGAAACCCTGCCCGCCATACTCTCTGTGCAAAGTGCATTACCCGATTATTGCCATCAATGATGGCCTGACCGTTCCTGAAAATACCGCTCAAAAGCGATGCCGGGATAACCCAGGCAGATGACGAGAAGCGTGTTATTCACGCTAATCCGTAAAGAACCTTTTTTATCCGTGTCTCTTTGCTACAGTGAGTGTCCATTCTCAAGCCAAGGACGCGAATCATGAGCATTGCAGTTGGCGATACCCTTCCCTCCATCACCCTGAAAACCAACGGTGATAACGGCCCCGAAGACCTGAACACCGGCGATTTTTTCAAAGGCCGCAAAGTAGTGTTGTTTGCCGTGCCCGGCGCTTTCACTCCCGGCTGCTCCAACACCCATATGCCCGGCTTCGTGGTCAATGCTGACGCCCTGCTGGACAAGGTCGATGCGATTGCCTGCATGGCCGTTAACGACGCTTTTGTGCTGGATGCCTGGCAGAAAGACCAGAACGCCGAGCGCCTGACCATGCTAGCAGACGGCAATGCCGAGTTTGCCAAGGCCCTGGGGCTGGAACTGGACGCCACCGGTGGCGGCATGGGCATTCGCAGCAAGCGTTTCGCCCTGATCGCCAACGATGGCGTGGTGGAGTATATCGGTGTGGACGCCAAAGGCGTGGACAAGAGCAGCGCGGAGACTGTGCTGGGCCAGCTTTAATCTAGGGAAGTCTTTCCCTCGGAACGTTGCCCGGTGAGCCCAACGCCTGATGCCGGACGAAAACCTGGCGGCGCGGGTTGTCTGCATGATGCATTCGGATTGCTGCCAGGCCGTTGAAAAACGCTCGAAGCACTGCGGGAAGCGATGCTTGCATCGCGAAGGCGCCTGCAACTCACCGCCGCTATTCGTGATGCAAGCATCAGTTCCCACAGACAATCAGCGTGCTGGGCATTTTTCAGCGATTCCCCGGTTCGTCGCTTTGACGTCCGGCCGCCGGCATGTGGCCTCCCGCAACGGCGGAAATCCTGAGCCGAGCCAGCGCTGGCTCAACATCGCTATATCTCCAGCGCAAGCCCCAGGGTAGCGGTAAAGTCGTCTTTTTCCGGGGTAATACCGTCACTGTCCGGCTGCGGACTTTCGATACGTTTCCAGGTGCCCGCCAAACGCAGGTCCAAACGGCTGGTCAGATCCACGTCCAGTGCCACATAGAAATCATGCTTGGCGCGACCGGCTTTGGCTTCTGTCAGCGTCACCTGGTAATCAACTTCCAGCTCGATATTGTCGGTAATGTCCTGATCGTAAAACGTCCCTATCAGGAACGCTCCGGTGGAGACCGTACGGTCTTCACCCTCTACCACATCCACATACTCGGTACGCTGGTAACCGGGGCCTGCCGATACCGTCCAGTCCAGCTTGGGGCTATCAAAAATCTGGTAGCCCGCGCCAAAACCCACCGTCCATTCCGCTTCCCGGTTCTGGAACGGATCACGGTAATATTCCGCCTGAATCGGTCTGAAAAACCACTTATGGCTGATCCGATAATCATGACTCAGGCTCGCCGTGTGGTTATTGGCCAGCTGCTCGGACTCCGATTCCGAATAGTTACCGGTATAACTCATCTTGGTATTATTCTTTACCGTGCGGCGTTTCAGTGAAACCTTGGTGTTCAGGTCTTTCTGTTCCACGTTACCACTGCGGAAATTCAGGCCCACCGAAATATCCGCCGTCCATAAATCAAATTCCCGGGGGGAGGCAGAGGCAATGCCAACCACCTGGGGAAACTCGACCGGTTCGCCCCCCACCAGCAGCTTGCCGCTTTCCGTGGTCAAACGCCCCAGTATCACTTCACCGCCATCCAGCAGCACCGACATGACGCGCCCCGTACGGATATAGGCCACGTCTTCCCAGTCGATGGAAATCAGATCGAAATGATCACTGTCGATTTCCACCGACTCTTCATGCAGGACCTTGATCCGCCCTTTAACCCACTCGCCAGTATCCAGCTGTATCCAGTCCCATTGCTGCACGTCGAAACTGGGCGGCCGCCAGATCTCTGGCGGGGTACTGGCCGTGTCAAAGGTTTGGTCCGCTGCAAAGGCGGCGGCTGGAAGGGTGCCGACAAGCAAACAGGCAGCCCAGAGGGCTGCCTGTTTGCTTGTCTGGCCAGAAGCGCTGCCAGAAGATTGGCCAGCCATTGCTGGCCAGCCTTTAACCACTACTTTTTTCATTACTTACCATAAGGTACGGCTTCGTACGGGTTGCCACCCAGGGCTGCGGAGATATCCGCAATGGCTTTCTGGGCGCGTACGCTGTTACCGGCCTCATCCAGCGGCGGGGAAATAGCCGCAATGCCGAACTTGCCCGGGGAAACGGCAATAATACCACCGCCCACACCACTCTTGGCAGGCAGGCCGGTTTTGTACAACCACTTGCCCGCATCGTCATACAGCCCGGCCGTCGCCATCACTGCCAGGATTTCCGGCATGTCTTCCGGTTTCACCAGCGCCTTGCCGGTAACCGGGTTGGTGCCTGCGTTGGCCAGCGTCGCCGCCATGGTGCCCAGGTCCTTGGCATTCACACCCACAGAACACTGGCGGGTATAAATGTCGGTGGCCTGCAGCGGGTCGCCTTCGATATGGCCGTAGGCATACATCAGGTGAGCAATCGCCTGGTTACGTTGGTTGGTAGCCGCTTCCGACTTGTAGATATCTTCCAACACGGTCAGCTCCCGGCCGGCAAAATCACTGTAGTATCCGAGAATCTTGTTCCAGATTTCGTTGTAGCTTTTTCCGGACACCAGGCTGGTAGTGGTAATCGCACCGGCATTCACCAGCGGGTTCATTTCATGGCCCTGGTGCTGCTCGATGGCATAGATGGAATTGAACACCTGGCCGGTGGCATCCACACCCACATTCTTGGGCAAGACACCAATACCTTTCTCTTCCGTCACCTTGGCCATGGTGAAGACCTTGGAGATAGATTGGATCGACACTTGCGATTCGATGTCACCCACGGAGTAGATCTTGCCATCGACGGTCACCAGCACGATACCGAAGATGTTGGAATCCACTTTGTCGAGCGCCGGGATGTAATCTGCGTTGGCGCCTTCCTTCAGGCCCTTGTACTTGTCGTAGGCCTTCTTCAATTCGGCATTGATGTTCTTTTCAGTGAGCTTGCTGTCCACCGGAGACGCCGCTGGCGCCTCGTTTTCTGCTGAACAGCTGGCGCTTGCCACCGCCAGCATACCGGCAAAAAACAGGCTGAAGAACTTACGTGAATATTGCATTACTCATGCTCCCTCTGAGAGATCCCGGCTTCCACTTAAAGCAGATTGCCACTGGAAAAGCTGTATTTAATGCTGAACTGGACACGGCGGTCGTAGCCGGTAGTGCCGTCGTTAGCCGTACGTTTCCCAAACAAATACTCCATGCCCATCAGCACTTTATCGTTGGGAGTGTGCAGCAAGTTGACAGAGGCGTACTCGCCCTTGTTGAAAGCGTCTGCTGTCTGGAAATCCATATTATCGATTTCTGTGGAGCTATAGCCTACCGAACTGCTGTAGGCATCATTCCAGTAGTGATCGTAGTAAGCGATAAGGCCTGTGAGTGGCACAGCCTTGTAGTCCGGGTCGGCCGCATTACCATCCGGAGCCATATCCACTCCACCATCATTCATGTAGTTAGAAATACCGTTACCGTGGACCACACCCAGGATGATGCGATCCTTTTCAAACATGTTGACTGTGGATGTCAGGTTTACACCCCAGCCCAGTTCACTGTCATCCGGGCTACCATCCGGCCCACCGGGCGTGTCGTAACCCACCTGACGCAGGATACCGGCCACCTGAAAGTGACCCCAGTCTCCCACCTGACGGAAGTGGGCAGTGATATCCGGATATTCGTCATCGCCGGCAGTACCAGGATCAAGGCCACTATCCACGCCACTACCCGGATTTTCGATGGCCACCGCGACGGTAGAATCACCCTTCACCGGCGTCCAGCGAATCTGTGGATTACGGAGGAAAACCATGCCCGACGGACCCCAGTAATCGATCACATTGGGGAATACATCACCGTCCATGAACACACTATTAGTCTGCCCCGCCAAGATGGACTTCCATTCACCGTAGGCATGGCGCAAACGAATCGTTGTCTGACCTTCGTCCGGACCGACGCCAAACATGTCAAATTCAAATTTGGTTGTCAGCTCACTGTCACCGGCCATGGTGCTGGCATTCACACCCAAACGGCTCTGGCGGACACCAATGACAGCTTGGCCATCACTGCCTACCGTGTCTTGGTCATAAGGAATTCGTCCGGGGCGCAAGGTATCTTCCCATTCGGGAGTTACCCGATCGAAACCCTGCACATAATCCACCATCCCGAAGCCGTATACTTCGAAAGAGGAATCCGCCAAGCAAGTGAGAGGAGCGAGAAGTAGCGCAGCACCGAGGGTACGACGGAAAGCGAGAGTACCCATGATCATCATCCCTGTTCATTGTTTTGTTAATCGCCGCCATTCCCGGGCAGAACTGTTGAGCACCCCGAGCTGCAACGTCAAACCTGTGATCCGCCTTCGATAGAAGCACAAATTTTACAGAGTGTCACGATAGTCCCACCCAAAGCTTTTCAAAAAAGTGACGCGTCTTACAGCACCTTAAAAAACACCAGCGCTTGTCTATACTTGTGGTTAGGCTGAACAACATGGCAGCACCCTAATATGACAAGGGTATAACCATCACTGACAACCCACGGGCAAAGTCCTCATGAGCATTCTGCAACTGCCCCATGCACGTCCCGATGTCATTCTTATCGACTGGCATGCCACCCTGGTAGACACCCATGACGCCATGTATCACGCCGTGGATGACATCCTTCCCCAACTGGAAAGTCTTGACCTGTGGGAGCGGCTGCTGGACCCGGATGAATCCAAAACCATTGAAGACGCCAAGCTGCTGATTTATGTGAAAGATCACCATCGTCTGCACCCCAAAATCGTGTCTCAACGGAAGATTTCCCGCACCGATATTTTCGAAGTGCTGTTCGGCAGCGACCAGGATGCCAAAGGCCGTGCCCACCAGGCGTTTGATCAGGCCTACCGGAAATATGTGGCCGAGGTGCATCCACTGGAACCGGACATTCGCCAGCAACTGGAACACCTGCGTGAACTGGGCGTGAAGACCGGGCTGATTTCCAACCGTAAGCGCGAATTTCTGGAACACGAACTGGCGCTGGTGGATGGCACAGGCTGGGAAGATTTGTTTGATGTGGTGGTATGCGGCAGCGATGTGGAGGAACGCAAACCGTCACCACAAATGCTGTTGAAAGCCATGGAGATTCTTGGCAAGAAACCCGCCGAAAGTTGCTGGTACGTGGGCGACAGCACCACCGACGTGATTGCCGCCAAGGAAGCCGGCGTCACCTCCATTTTCTACAATGGCGCGGGCTGGGATCAGGCCTGGCTGGACAAGATTTTCCCGCACACGGTCAAACACCCCCACCGCCCGGATGCCGTGGTCGGCAGTATTGCCGAGCTGACCACCCTGGCCCGCCACTTGCTGGCCCAGCACAAGCGTGTGGAACGGGCGCGCCCCTGAAAGCCTCTGCCGCCAGCCCGATTGGCCCGATCCGCCCCTGCCTGGCTCGCGCCAAGTTGGTACATTCGTGCAAAATAACAGCCTGCCCGTGAGACACCATGACACAGCACACGCTTCACGCCTTTACCGATGACGCCCTGGGCACCGATGATGCCACCGCCCTGGCAGAGCGCCTGCAACGCGGCGACATCAGCGCAACCAACGCCACCGAGGCCGCCATCGCCCGCTTGCAGCGGGTCAATCCCACCCTCAACGGGCTGGTGCTGGACACCTATGCAGGAGCGCGAGAACGAGCCAACAACAAGCACTTTGAAGGCTTTTTTGCCGGCGTTCCCAGCTTGATCAAAGACAATATCGACCTGCGCGGCCTGCCCACCGGCCATGGCAGTGCCGCCGTGGGTGGCAAACCCATGAAGAAAACCAGCGTACTGGCGAAGCAGTATCTGGCTCAGGGTTTTAACCTGTTGGGCAAGACCACCCTGCCCGCCTTCGGCTTTACCGCCTCCACCGAGATGGTTCACGCCCCGGCCACCCGCAACCCCTGGCACCTGAACCACTCCGCCGGCGGCTCTTCCGGCGGCAGCGCCGCACTGGTGGCCGCCGGCGCCGTGCCCATTGCCCACGGCAACGACGGCGGCGGCTCCATTCGCATCCCCGCCGCCGTCTGCGGCCTGGTGGGCCTGAAAAGCACCCGTGGGCGCCTGGTCACCCAGGAAGCCGCCAAAGCCTTGCCAGTGAACATCATCAGCGATGGCGTGCTCACGCGCAGCGTGCGCGACACCGCCAACTTCTTCGCTGAAGCCGAAAAGTACTACCGCAACCGCAAGCTACCCGCTGTTGGGCACGTCACCGGCCCCGGCAAACAGCGGCGACGCATCGGCCTGATGGTGGACTCCATCGCCGGCGACCCCACTTGCCCGCAACCCCGCGCCGCCGTAGAAGCCACCGCCAAACAGCTGTCTGATCTGGGCCACCATGTAGAAATGGCCCGCATCGACCTGCCCCAGCGGTTTGTAGACGATTTCCTGCTTTACTGGGCCATGCTCGCTTTCTTTGTCAGCAAATTCGGCCGCGCCCTGTTCCCTCAAGGGTTCGATGGCCAGCAGCTGGACCCGCTTTCGCAGGGTCTGGCCCGCTATTACCGTCAACGCTTCCTGAAAACCCCGGGCATGCTGCGCCAGCTTCGCCAGAGCCAGGCCCGCTACGCAGAAGTATTTAACCAGTACGATGTGGTACTCACCCCGGTGCTGGCCCACACCACGCCGGAGCTGGGCTATCTGGGCGCCGATGTGGACTTCGACGCCCAGCTGGAACGCCTGTTGCGTTACACCACCTTCACCCCGGCCAACAATGCATCAGGCAGCCCCGCCATCTCGCTCCCTCTAGGCCAGACCGATACCGGTCTACCCATCGGCGTACAATTTTCCGGCCGCCACGGCGACGAGCGCACCCTGCTGGAGCTGGCCTTCGAACTGGAGGATGCACAACCGTTCCGGCGCCTGGGGCAGTAACAGATAAACGCACCTAGTCCCTCCCCGCAGGTCGGGTTAGCTTAGAAGGCATAACCCGACCTGCAATGTCCCAGTGACAAAACAATGGCAACACCCAGAAAACGGAACATGAATATCCGCTTAGAACCACTGCAAAGCAGTCATGCTGGTGCGCTGTATGTACTCACCGATAACAACCGAGAGTATTTACGGCAATGGTTGCCTTGGCTAGATCACATCCAGGCCCAGGAAGACACAGAGCGTTTTATTGACAAAAATCGTCAACAAGCAGCCTTGGGAAAGGCTTGTAACTTTGCTGTTTTCCACAACGATTCGCTTTGCGGCGTTGCCGGCTTTCACGCCATCAACAAGGCACATCGCACCGGTTCGATAGGGTACTGGCTAGCCGAAAGTTTCACTGGCAAGGGCATCATGCTAGACGCCGTATCCCTGTTATTAAGAACCGGGTTTGTCGAATTTCATCTACATCGAATTGAAATACGCTGCGCCACGGGCAACACCAAAAGCCGGGCCATACCGGAAAAGCTCGGCTTCACTTTGGAAGGACAAATGAGGGAGTGTGAGTGGCTATATAACAAGCATGTGGATCATGCTATTTATGCGCTGCTGGCTCATGATTACATGCCTAGCCCGACTACCTAACCACGCTTGAGTATCAAGGAGGATAACCATGAAAAAAGCCAGCCCGAGCGGCGGCGTGGTCCACCCTCTCCCTGACGACCTGCACCAAATGCTGCTCTGCAACAGCGCCATGCTGGAGCAATGGGAGGACATTACCCCGCTGGCTCGCAACGAATGGATCTGCTGGATCGAAGACGCCAAGAAAGCAGCTACCCGGAAAGGGCGTATTACCCGCGCCAAGGAAAACCTTACCGCTGGCAAACGTCGACCCTGTTGCTGGCCGGGCTGCCCCCACCGCGAACGTACCGGCAAGGCCTGATATTTTCAGTGCGCAGGTACTCTCTGAGCCCTTGGGTATAGCAACAAACATGCCCAGCCAGCTTACTTAAACTGGCTGGGTGGCATGCCATACCATTTCTTGAACGCGCGCGAAAACGCGCTCACCTCGGAAAAACCCAACAGGAATGCCACCTGGGTAATACTCATTCCCGAGGTGCGAAGATGCTGCTCCACCAACGATTTACGGGTATTTTCCAACAGCAGTTTCCACGTTAAACCATCTTCAGCCAACCGCCGCTGCAAACTGCGTGTGCTCATGCACAATGCTTCAGCCGCATCCTTCTGCGCTGGCTCACCATCGGGCAAACGCTCCTGAATCCATAACGATAGGCGATCGGCCAGCGACGCCTCCTCCGCCACTGCCAGCCGCTGACTCAGGGTGGCATCCAACATGGCAGCCAGCTGAATATCACTAGATGCCAGAATCCGATTGGCGCTCGCCTTGTCGAACACCAGCGCATAGCCTTCGCCCACCGCCAGTGGGCAGTTGAAATAATCGGCTAGGGTCACCCGCATATCATCCTCAAGCCAGTCCGGATAACCCACCAGCAGCGGGTTATAATCCGCGCTGATACGTACCCGTAATACCCGCACGATAGAAGCCATTACAAAAACCAGCGCCTGGGGGTGAGGCTCATGCTCGGTGGCGGAAAAGAAACGCAGCTCCACCGTGCCATCATTAACATGCAACTCCGTGCGCACAAGATTGCTAATCAATCGGTGAAAGCGGGTAACGCGATTAAGTACACTATAAAGATCACCACCGGCAGCCACCGCCAACCCAAGGGCACCAAAGTGGGTGTACTGGGCATGGCGGGCTAGTTCGATACCCAGCGCAGGCTGCTCCAATAGCACCTGACAATAATCCAACAGCGCCGTGGACACATGTACATCCACCCGCGCCTCCGGATCCCGAAACAGCGCCTCCTCCAGCCCGTAACGCGCCAGAATGGCCGCCACATCCTGCCCTTGTTCCTGCAGGTACTGCAGCAACGGTGTCATCAACACCGCTGCTGCCTGCTGTCTGGCTACACCTTTTCTCTCGCCCATGGCCTTCCCGCCTGTGCCGTTTTAATAATTGGCGCTCAAGGTCAACAGCTTGGCGCCCAGGGTCGATTTTTTATGGCGCTGCCTGGGTATCGTTGCTGTCATTGAAAAGGAGATTTCACATGGCGACAACAACACCAACAAACGCAGCGAAGAAACCCGCTTCCCGTGGCCGTTTTGCCACCGACAAAAAAGTGCAACGCGAAATCATTGCCATCAGTGATGGTATACGACAACGCCACAATTGGCTCAAGCATCAGGATCGCATCGGCTTGGGCATCTGGGTGCTGGCCGTCGCGGGCACCATTCTAAACGCCGTACTCTACCTGCAAGGCAGCATGCCAGGCTGGCTGGTCATCGTGCTAACGGCGTTCTGGACCTCCCTGCTACACGAACTGGAACATGACTTGATTCACCTGATGTACTTCAAAAAGAACAAGTTCATGCACAACCTAATGATGATGGGTATTTATCTACTGCGTCCCAACGTGATCAACCCCTGGATCCGCC
>NZ_LWEZ01001624.1:0-921 GCF_001634945.1 Alcanivorax sp. HI0044 | reverse complement strand
TTGCGTTCGAAATTGCTGTCATCGGCGCTGTTCTTTCTTACCGAGTCGATACCGTTCTCGCAGGCAGTCTTGGTGGTGTACTGCTCGCTGGCGAGGATGATCTCGCCGTTGCCGGCTTTCAGGCGAAAGATGAACTGCTCATTGCTGGCTTTGTCGATCTCGAATTTCCCTGACATGGTGCTCTCCTTGGTCTGCCACTTTGGCGGTCTGCAACGAGAAAATCACTGCAGCATCAAGGATGCTAACCCAGCCCGACAGCGGTGGGTATTGACGGTTTTATGACAGTGACGGGTGGGCACAGATGATGCAGGAAACCAGGAAGAGTGGGGCGCCTGGAACGCCCCGGTTGACGTTTAGCCGAAGGCTTTCTCGCCGGATTGCAGGGTCTGGAAGATGAGGGTGTTGATGGTCATCGGGCCGACACCGCCAGGAACGGGGGTGTAGGCAGCGACGCGATCAACCAGCGGCGCCAATTCAATATCCCCGCATTTTTGCGGGTGGAAGCCGGCATCGACCACCACTGCGCCATCCTTGATCCAGTCTGCCTTGATAAATTCCGGTTTGCCCACGGCGCCCACAACGATGTCGGCCTGCTTCACCAGGGCCGGCAGGTTCTGGGTGCGGCTGTGGCAGATGGTAACGGTGGCATTGGCTTCGAGCAGCATCATGGCCATGGGCTTGCCCAGAATGGCGCTGCGGCCCACTACGACGGCGTGTTTGCCTTCCAGCTCTACCTGATAGTGTTCCAGTAACCGCATGATGCCCTTGGGGGTGGCGCAGCCGTAGGCGGTTTCGCCCATGCTCATGCGACCAAAGCCAAGACAGGTGACGCCGTCCACGTCCTTTTCCAGGCTGATAGCATCGAAACAGGCGCGCTCGTCGATCTGGGCGGGCACCGGGTGCTGCAGAAGAATGCCGTGT
>NZ_LWEZ01001623.1:0-810 GCF_001634945.1 Alcanivorax sp. HI0044 | reverse complement strand
GAGTGACCTGTCCTTGCTCGTCGAGGCCGAGCACAAAGCCGTGATGCACCGGTTGCGGCTGCAGGAAGCTGGGCATACGGAAGGCCACTTTGCGCAGCAGGGGTTTGTCGGAAAGGCTGTCGAGCATGGCATTACGGGGACTGAAAAGGGCAAGCCAAAAAGTGCCGTCGCCGTTGGCCGAGATGCCATCCGGGATGCCGGGCAGGTTATCCATGAAGATATCGTGGCTGCCGGCTTTGTCGCCTTTGAGCCAGTAGCGAACGATGCGGTAATTACCGGTTTCGGTCACCAGTACGAAGTCTTCATTCTGCGACAGGGCGATACCATTGGCGAACTGCAGGCCATCCAGCAGGACTTCGGCTTGGCCGGTGGCCGGGTCGTAACGCAACAGCCGCCCGTGGCCGCCGTGTTCCATGATGTCGTCGCGGGCATGCATGGCCGGGCCAAATTTGCTGGAGGCATCGGAGAAATAGGCGATGCCGTTGCTGTCCACATCCACGTCATCGGTGAAACCGTAGGCTAGTCCGTTAGCGCTGTCGCTCAGGGTTGTGATAGCGCCGGCCGCGTTGATGCTCAAAAGTCCTTTGTAGCCATCGGCAACGATCAGGTTGCCAGAGGGCGCAAAATCCAGACCCAATGGCCGGCCTCCGGTGTTGGCGATCAGATCCGGGTTCTTGCCGTCGGGATCAAAGCGAACAATGCGGCCATCTACATAGCCCACGTACAGGTAGCCTTCATCATCAATGGCCACATCTTCCGGGCCAACGCCTTCATCCTTGCCGAGTATGCGGCTGTCACTGAGTGCCGTGT
>NZ_LWEZ01001622.1:0-912 GCF_001634945.1 Alcanivorax sp. HI0044 | reverse complement strand
GTCGTCTTCGTCGAACAGGTAGGCGCCACGGGCGGAATGGAAGAACACCGGTGTGCCGCCGACGCTTTTGAACGCCCGCACCGGGGAATTCACGCCGCCGGGAATGTGTTTCTGGGCCTGACGGAAAAGCTGTTCAGAGTGCTTGCGGCTCATGGTGTGTCCTCTGTTGAATCTATTCTGGGATGGCCTGTCCGGCGGAGGCCGGGAAACAGGCGCTGAAGCGGCGTGCTGCTGCTTCGATGGAGGCCGTGTCGGCGTGCCCGAACAGGGCATGAATGACCGCCACAGACACGGCGCCAGCGTCGATCAGTTGCGGCGCATTATCCGGATTCACTCCGCCGATGGCTACCACGGGTTGATGAAACTGCTGGCAGGCCTGGCGTAGCACCGCCAGTGAGGCCGGCGGCGCCTGGGGTTTGGTCTGCGAGGTGAAGAAGCGACCCATGGCCAGGTAATCTGCGCCGGCTTCGGCGGCTTGGCCGGCCAATGCCAGATCGCCGTGGCAGGTGACGCCGATAATCCGTGAACCTCCCAGCTGCTCGCGGGCGGCTTTGATGCCGCCGTCGCTCTGGCCGATGTGCACTCCATCGGCGTCCACGCGGGCGGCAAGAGCCGGATCATCATTGACAATAAACAGGGCACTGTATTGGTGGCACAGGGCGCGTAGCTGGGCGGCCCGGTATTCGCGCTGGGCCGGGCTGGCGGTCTTGTCCCGGTATTGCAGCAGTCGGGCGCCGCCGCGCAGGGCGGCTTCGGCGGCAGGCAGCAGGCGCTCGTCCGGGGTCAGTGCCGGGTCGGTGATCGCGTAGAGGCCGTGGAGCCGGTGGCGTCGGTGGAGGGACATGGGGCGCTCAGGCCTGGCGGTTGGGCACGTATTGGCCTTGCCCGGGCTGGAAGGCGCCGCGCAGAAAG
>NZ_LWEZ01001621.1:0-1260 GCF_001634945.1 Alcanivorax sp. HI0044 | reverse complement strand
CCCTGGCGACAAATTGGGGTTTGGCGGTCGTGAAGCCAGAACCCTGATGCAAGACTGGCTGGCCCTGGCGAAAACCAACCGGTATCAGGCCAATGGCTTCAGCGACGACCTGGATTGTGGTATCGCGCAGTATAGTGGGCCGGTGTTGAGTCTGCGCATGGCGGATGATGCCTTTGCGCCGCCCGCGTCGGTGGAGGCGGTAAACGAAAAATTCATCGCAGCGACCGTGAGCAATGTGTTGCTGGATAAGCAGGCATTGAATGACCGTGCAGATCATTTTCGCTGGGCACGTTCTCCGGCGGCGGCGGTGAAAGAAATTGTCCGCTGGCATGAAAAAAACGGCGCACAAAATAATAACGGCGGTCATAACACTTGACCCACACTATTTATTTTTTCATGTGATCCGCAATTAACTCACTAAAAGGATGCCCGTATGGCCATCGTCCTGCACCAATTCCCGATTTCCCACTATTGCGAAAAAGTGCGCTGGGCACTGGACTACAAAGGCGTGGATTACCGGGTGAAGAACCACCTGCCAGGCCTGCATTTGAAGAAGATGAAGGCGGTGGCGCCGTTCAGCAGTGTGCCGGTGCTGGAGCACGACGGGCACTACGTGCAAGATTCAGCGGCCATTATCAGCTATCTGGATACGCAGTTCCCGGCCCGCTCATTGACCCCGCAGAGCCAGGAGGAACGAGAAGAGGCGCTGCGCTGGGAAACGTTCTGCGACGACAATATTGGGCCGCACGTTCGCCGTTACTGTTATCACACCTTGCTGGACCACCCGAATTTGGTGATTCCCTTTTTTGCCAAGGGTGGGCCGTTCTGGGGGAAGGCATTTTTGCGGGCGATTTTCCCGAAATTACAGGGGCTGATGCGCAAGGGAATGCAAATCCGCGAGCCCCATGTCAGCGACAGCCGTGTGGCTCTGGAGCAGTCTATCCAGACCTTGTCACAGGCTTACCAGGGGCGCACCTACCTGGTGGGTGAGCAATTCTCGCGGGCAGACCTGGCGGCAGCCAGCTTGCTGGCGCCGCTATTTATGCCACCGGCGTACGGGCTGGACTGGCCTTCCTCCATGCCTGAGCCCTTGCAAACCTGGGTGAACGGCCAGGCGGAACATCTTGCTCCTTATCGACGTTTTTATCAGGAGGAAAGGGGTTGATGCCCAACGCCTCCTATTCTGCATGAACCGCGCCGAGGGTAACCATGATGTGGACTGGTCCTAATCCAGCACCATGATGGCCTGGCCGACATTGA
>NZ_LWEZ01001620.1:0-1170 GCF_001634945.1 Alcanivorax sp. HI0044 | reverse complement strand
ATGACGCCTTTCAGGCTAATCCGACCTACAAACCCTGACGTTGAAGCCGCCGCGGTTGTTTCGTCTGTCAGTGTGTAGGTCGAATTAGGCTTGGCCGTAATCCGACATTGTTGGCTGAGACCTTGGTTTTTTGCTTATGTCATATTTGACTAAGTGCTCCCTTTTTATATTCCCTTTGCCCTGTAAAATGCCCTTTTTGCGGTGCGGTTTGTCGCGCGGCCTGGGCTCTGTCTGGTTCATCTGATGACGCTGGAAATACTGATAACACTACTGATTGTACTGGCTGTGCTGGGGGCGCTGGCCAGTAACCGAGTGCCTGCGGATATGACCATGATGGCGGCGCTGGTGCTCGTCTTGATCACGGGCCTTATTTCCCCGGGCGAGGCGCTGTCCGGTTTTGCCAACCCCGGCTTGATGACCATTGCGGCGTTGTACGTGGTGGCGGCTGCCTTGCGGGATACCGGCGCCATTTACTGGGTAGCACACAGGTTGCTGGGCCAGCCCAAGTCCGTGCTCTCCAGCCAGTTTCGGTTGATCGCGCCGGCGTCCATTCTGAGTGCCTTCCTGAACAACACCACGGTTGTGGCGATGATGATTCCTGCGGTGCAGGAATGGGCGCAACGCTTGCGCCTGTCGGCCTCCAAGTTACTGTTGCCACTGAGTTATGCGGCCATTCTTGGCGGTACCTGTACGCTGATTGGCACGAGTACCAATCTGGTAGTGGATGGTTTGGTGCAGGAAAAGGGGTTGCCGGCGTTCGGCATATTCGATGTGGCCTGGGTCGGTGTGCCGGTGCTGCTCGGCGGCGCGGCCTTTATGTTGCTGATTAGCCGTTTTTTGCTGCCGAACCGGGCGAGTATGGCGTCCCAGTGGGAAGATGCCCGTGAGTACCACGTGGAGATGCTGGTGGCGAAAGGTAGCCCGCTGGCGGGCCGGACTATTCAGGATGCAGGGCTGCGGAACCTGACCCATGGCTTCCTGACCGACATTCAGCGTGATGAGCGACTGTTCACAGCGGTTGGCCCGGAAATGACGCTGCAGGAGGGTGATCTGCTGGCGTTTGTCGGGGTGCCAGAGTGCGCGCGGGAGCTGCAACGTATCAACGGCTTGCAGGCCGCCCATGGTGGGGCTCACAAATTGGGCCTGAACAACCACCAGCGCCATCTCGTG
>NZ_LWEZ01001619.1:0-1296 GCF_001634945.1 Alcanivorax sp. HI0044 | reverse complement strand
CAGCGCCACCACCGGCGAGCAGAGAGTCAGAGAAAAGGCAAGAGCTCGAAGCATCATCCGTTAGCGGGCCCCGTGACGGGCGTCCATGCTGACCAGCCGGGCAAAGGGCATCATCCCCTGGCCGCTATGGCGCGCAGCGAAATCGCTATGACGCAGCAGCATGTTATTCACACGGGGCTGGGAGACCGGCACCGCAGTAGCAGGGGTCGCCGTCACATTGCTGGTTTTGAACGCCTGGGACACCAGGGACGTTTCAGCGAATGGACGGTTGATGCGGTTATCCGGCGCCGCAGCGGCCAGAGCCGGTGCTGCTGACCCATTCGCCGCCTGGCTGCCTTCCCAGGTCTGCCAGCCAACCACCGTAGCCGCAGCCACAGACGCGGCTACCGCCAGGCGCGCCATGCCGCCCAGCCATGCAGGGCGGCGAGCAGGCAAGGTTTCTTCTGCCAGCGCAGCAGACAGGCTGGCATTAAAGCCCGCCGGCACCGCCATGGAGGCCTGGCTATGCATAACGTCACTGGCCAACTGCCAGCGAGCCAGCGTTTCCAGCTCGCTATCGTCGATATCACGCATTACCCGACGGGTTTCCAACTCGCTGGTTTCACCGTCAAGGAACGCGGACAGCGTTTCCAAATCCCTGTTCATACTCTCACCCTTTATCGCCGCGCTGTGAGCCCAATAGCGGGCGAACAGCTGTGTCAATTGCTTCCCTGGCCCGGAAAATCCGGGACCGAACTGTGCCCACCGGGCATTCCATGACGACCGCAATGTCCTCGTAGCTGAGGCCCTCGAATTCACGCAGGGTCACGGCCGTCTTCAACTCCTGAGGCAGCTCATTAATCGCTGCATGAATGACCGCCTCCAGTTCCTCTGACAACACGAGGGACTCCGGGGTTCCAATCTCGTGCAGCATTTCTGCACCGGCGTACTGTTCGGCTTCTGCAGCGTCCAGGTCAGAGCCCGGCGGCCGGCGGCCGGCCGACACCAGGTGGTTCTTGGCGGTATTGACCGCGATACGGTAAAGCCAGGTATAAAAGGCGCTGTCTCCACGGAATCGGGGCAGCGCGCGCCAGGCCTTGATAAAGGCTTCCTGAGCAACATCCTGGACCTCGTCCTGGTCACGCACATAACGACTAATCAACGCGAAAAGGCGCTGCTGATACTTTCGCACCAACACCTCAAAGGCACGCTGATCGCCGGTTTTGGCTTTCTTGACCAACTCTTCGTCTGACACCGATCCCCCGGATCTATCGCGAAACGCGTGAAGTAACCATGGCCGCATGACGGCCCACTAAA
>NZ_LWEZ01001618.1:0-902 GCF_001634945.1 Alcanivorax sp. HI0044 | reverse complement strand
CGGTTAATCGGCGTAGCCGGTTTTGTTTGCGTTTCCGTCTTTTTTGTCCGATTTTTTGCTAACTCATTGATTTTACATTGTGTTGGTTGTTAAAAGGGGCAACGATTGACGAGCGTAGCGCACTTTGAACGTAGAGAGTTACTGCAGAGTTCTGTTAAGAAGTGTCAGCAACCCGCGCTAACTGCTTGACTTTACATTTGGAAATGATCAAATTTTGACCCACTTGGCATTTTATGCTGTTAAATCAGACTAAGGTGACAATCTTGTTAATACTTTTGGGTCACTTTTTTCATATTGCTGTACCGTTTTGGGGAATAGAACAATGAAGAAAAAGCCGGACGCCCTGGTGCTACTGGCGGTTGTTTTCGGGTTAGGCGTGCTGGTCAGCAGCCTCACCCATGGTGGAAATGAACCGGATTACCAGCGTTACGCTGACAGCGCAGGCATTACTGTCACGCAGACGACGCAGTAACAATACTCTCTACCGGTTGGTCCCACGGGGCCACCGGCAGCTCGCCTCTCTCCATTTTCTGAAAATCGTACCCCGCAGCCACCAGCCGTGGCCGTCGAGGGTGCCGTGCCAGTTGTTCCAGGGTGCGATCGTAGTAGCCGCCCCCCATTCCCAGCCGATACCCCGCCTCATCAAACGCCACCGCAGGCAGAATAATCACATCCAGTGCCCACAGGGCCCGGCCACGGTAGCGCAGGGCGGGCTCGTGAATGCCGTAGGCATTGGCTCGCATGGGATGGTGATGCTGCCAGAGGCGAAATTGCAGATAGCCGGGCCGCAGAGCGTCGACAAAAGGCAGATAGGTAGAGGCCTGTTGAAAACGCGGGTGGCGCAAGGCAGGGCGTACATCCAGTTCGCCGTCGTTGGGCAGGTAGATAGCCACGTGGCGGGC
>NZ_LWEZ01001617.1:0-921 GCF_001634945.1 Alcanivorax sp. HI0044 | reverse complement strand
ATGGGGGTAGCGCTGATCCGGGCCGGCCACCAGGATCAAGGCCTCGAGTTGCTTAAATCCTTGCTGTCCGCCGGCGGCAGCAGCAATCAGGCTTTGGCACTGCGCGACCGGGCTGCACTGGCATCAGGCCTGACAGAATTGAAAGGCGGCAACCTGGAGAATGCCCGCGCCGCCCTGCGCCAGGTACGCAGCGACGGCCCATTCTCCGAAGACGCCCTGCTCGCGCTTGGCCTGGCGAACTACCGCGCCGGCGACGTAAAACGGGCCCTGCCCCTGTGGCTGGAAGCCGTGCACCGTAACAGCAGCCATCCCTCCGTGCAGGAAGCGTTGATGCTGGCACCCCGCGCCTATGAGGAGCTCGGCGGCCTGCCCCAAGCGCTGTCGGGCTATCAGTATGCAGCCACCCAATACCGCGAGGCCCTTAAGGACATTCAGCGCGCCATCGATAACATCGCCAAACCTGGCTGGTCCGAAGCCTTGCTGCCTGAAGACGAAAACGCGGCCGGATTACTCCCCGCCAATACCAGCGACATGGTAAAAGGCGGCGAGCTGTCGTATTTATACAAGCTGTTTTCCAGCAACCATTTTGCCCAGCGCTTTGAGCACTACCGGCAAATTCAACAGATCAAATCCATGGTGGAGCATTGGCAGGACTCCCTTCCCGCCCTGCAGCAAAGCTACCAACAACAACGCGACACACTGAACCGCAACCTGCCCCATGTCCGTGGCCAGGTCACCGGTTTGATGAGCCGCCAGGAAACGCTCAGCCAGGCCAGCGACAAACTGGCCAACCGCATCCCCAACTATGTGGATATGGAAAACCCCGCCGATGTGGCCAATGCTGAACAGGCCATCATGTGGAAGAAAGTCGATGCCCTCGCCCACCAATTCGGTCGCATCCCCGCTTCTGATCACAACAAC
>NZ_LWEZ01001616.1:0-1466 GCF_001634945.1 Alcanivorax sp. HI0044 | reverse complement strand
TAGCCCATCCATCAGCGTTAGCACAAAAGTATTGTGCTCTGCGGGTGACTCCGTCATACCTTCGCTGCACTCGGTTAGCAAGCCATCGACAAGCTGCTGGGCATCGAGAAGGCCGAAACTGTCCACATTTTCCACAAGCTTTTGACTGACTGTGAATAACCGGCGATCAAACCCAATGGCCACAATTGATCCCTGATCATACCCTTTGGAAGTAATTTCACCGCAGGAGGTGCAGCCTGACATGGGAATTCCAGCGAAGTTATCCCGCATGGCTGCAGCCAGACGATCAAGATCATATTCCACTGAGCAAAAGAACAGTACGAAACCCAAGTTCGGGTTTTTCAGCTTTGCAGCCAGCTCGGCAGCTGCAACCTCTTCATTGGCGGCATTACTGAACGTTGTTAGCACAGCGTTTAGAGGGGCGGCAGTCATCAGACTCTCCCGTTTTTTATTGTCGCGCTATTTCCTGGCGCCTTTGCTGGCTAATTCTGCGGAATATTGTTGTCCCAGTGAAGGAAACAGTCGTTGGGCTTTTGTTACTCGATTTATCATAACAAACCGAATCATTGAGCATGCCTATTGTTCCGCCATACGACCTGGATGTTTCAAATAGGCTCCAAAATCGATATCACTTGCTGACAGAATCGCCTGTACTCGATTTGTGGCTCCCAGCTTTCTCAAAATGGCTGATACATGAGCTTTCACCGTACTTTCAGCAATGCTCAACTCGTAGGCAATCATTTTGTTGGATTCGCCCCGGGTCATTCTTTCAAACACCTGAAGTTGTTTACGTGTCAGACTTTCCAATAGCTCGGGTAACAACCCTGGCTCCTGATGACGCGCCTGCACAGAACCACCGCCTGATCGAATAATATCTGAGGGAAGATATATCGACCCGGAAAGAATTTGCTCAAGTGCACTAATCATCTGTTTACGGGGTGTCGATTTGGTAATAAACCCTACAGCTCCGTAAGTCACTGTTTGCAATATAACTTTTTTATCTTCTTCGGCAGAAACGATCACCGCAGGCACACCGGGAAACTGGTTTCGCAGTTGCACCAGCCCACTCAAGCCCTGCATACCTGGCATATTCAGGTCCAACAGGACCAAATCGATATCATCGTTCTGATCGATGATCTCTATAGCACCATCAAGCCCCGAGGCTTCCAGCAAAGTGCTTCCAGGAAAGCCATCATCAATTACACGAGCAATAGCCTCGCGGAAAAGAGGGTGATCATCTGCGATTAGGATTTGGTACATGGACGGCACTCTCCTATCACCCTGAAGTACTGGGTTATTGTACTTATCGTCAGAGACTCCATGTTTAGCTGGCTCAAACAATGACCAAGCCAGTCTAAACAGCCTGTATCGTCCACTACTCTATGGTCTTAAGACTGAAGGCGCTATTGTTCTAAAGTAGTATTTTCCTGAATAGGAAATAACGCCCCGCTGGACAGCAGGGCAAA
>NZ_LWEZ01001615.1:0-919 GCF_001634945.1 Alcanivorax sp. HI0044 | reverse complement strand
GGCTTTGTTGATTTCGTCCTTGAGCAGCAGGCGGCTTAGTTTACGCAGGTGCAGCAAGCCGATCATGTTGTTCGGGTCGCCATTGAACACCGGCAGCCGGGTGTGCTGGCTGGAGCGTAGAGTAGTGAGGATGTCGTGCATGTCGTCATCCAGATCAATCCCCACCATTTCGTTACGGGGGACCATGATGTCTTCCACCGTCACGGTTTCCAGGTCGAGAATGTTGAGCAACATTTTCTGGTGATTCTCGGGAATCAGCCCGCCGGCTTCATTGACCACAGTACGAAGCTCTTCCGGGCTCAGGTGGTCCTCGTCCTGCTCGTTGGGGCGAATGCCCGCTAGCCGGAGCAGCATGCTGCTGACCCCGTTGACCATCCACACCAGCGGCGCCAGCAGTACCTGCAGAGGCTTGAGGACCACGCTGGCAGGGAACGCGACTCGCTCCGGGCGCATGGCGGCGTAGGTCTTCGGGGTGATCTCCGCAAAAACCAGCATGATGATGGTGATCACCACCGGCGCCACAGCGGCGCCGCTGTCGCCCAGCCAGCGAATCGCCAGAATGGCGGCCACGGTGGCGGCAAAGTTATTGACGAAGTTGTTGCCAATGAGGATGACGGACAGCAGCCGGTCCGTGCGTTTGAGCAGGGCTTCCACCCGGCTGGCCGCTTTTTGTCCCTGACGGGCCAGATGTCGAAGGCGGTAGCGGTTAATGGCCACCATGCCGGTTTCACTGCTGGAGAAGAACGCAGAGGCCAGAATCAGAATAATCAGGGCGCCAATCAGCCACCCGTCAGAGTAGGTATCCAAAGGAAATATCGTTTATCCGCCAGTCGGCCCGCTATTGTTCGGGCCGGGGGGTTGGGGTGTCAAGGAGAGAGGCAAGCTATATGCGTCAGGCCCCACGCCGGGCACGCAAAAG
>NZ_LWEZ01001614.1:0-1066 GCF_001634945.1 Alcanivorax sp. HI0044 | reverse complement strand
GGTCTCCGTGTTGCGTCATGGCGCGGAGTCTGACTGGAATGCTATCTTGCCGATACTGCAGCAGTTTTGGGTGGATGTGGCGGGTACCGGCACTGATGCGCAATTGGCCGGACGCATAAAACAGTGGTTGAGTTACCTGCGCCGGCGCTGGCCCCAGGCGGCGCAATTGCTTGAGCAGCTGAAACGCGAAACCCGGCCCGAGGTTATTGCCCGGATTCTGGCTGACTTTGTGCCTTTAACGTAAAGCGTTGAAAGGGTGGCAAGACAAGGAAGTCGCCTTCGTGCCGATCCGCCAGCGCATGAAACGAGTCATGCATATTGTCCAGCCCCCAGGGGAGAGGCTTCACGTCAGGCGTGAGTTCACTGAAAAAATCATCCCAGTGCACCGGTATCACGGTGTGTGCGCCCACCGCCTTGGCGGTTTCCTCCATGAATGACTGCTGATAGTGGTCAGATTGTTTGCCCAGGCTGGCGCTGGCCAGCAGTGCATAGTCGGCCTGGTAGGCATCCAGTGCGCCGGGGGCTGCCCCTGAACTTCCCTGAATCAACACGGACCCGTTGGGGTGGCTGATAACCACACCATAACTTTGGCCCTCTTCCCAGGCACCTACCCGTGCAGGGGGAACCACCGGTGCTGGAATGTCGCCCTTGCCGGTCATCGCCTCCACGGCGGCGGGTAGTGGCACATGGCTGGCAGGGACGAACCGCACGGTGAATTGACCAAATTGATAGGGATGATGCGTTTCAATCGTGGTGATTCGCGATTCCGGTAGTTCCCCGCCGCGGCCCACCATGGCGGTGGAGGTGGAGCCCAGCAGTTGTGCCCCGGTTTTCTGTGCCACCACGGCCACATCCATGGCGTGGTCGAAATGGGAGTGCAGCACCAGTAATGCGTCCAGCGAGGTAATCCCGGCCTGTTCCAAGGCCTGATCAATGCGCTGCTCATCGGGCTTTAGTCGGGTAAACAGCAGTTGGGGAATGGATACCCGGGAAAAATAGCCGTCGGTGAGCAAATGGGTGCTGCCATCGCTGATCAGGATGGTGCTGGTGCCCAGGTAGGTCAGCG
>NZ_LWEZ01001613.1:0-874 GCF_001634945.1 Alcanivorax sp. HI0044 | reverse complement strand
GTCGGGTCCGCCACCGTCAGGGTTACTTCAAACAGGTGCGCCTCGGGGCGCAGCGGGCGAATCCGGTATTCGATCATGGTGACTCCTGAAAGGTGTGTCGCGTTCATTCAATCGGGATTTAGCATCACAAACAAAACCGGGAGCCCAAGGCTCCCGGTAAACGGCGCAGGCCAGAGATTAAATCATGTCATCCTTGGCCATACGGTCCACAACAGCATCGGCCACACCGCTGGTCCCTGCCTGCAGGTCACTGGGGTTTACCGTGGTGGATTTGGCTCTCCATAGTAGCCCTTCCGGCTGAAGCCGGTACAGATTGGACTCCAGGAAGTACTTCTTGTCATTGCTGAAATAACCAGGCTCGTAGGTAGCATTTTGGCGCACGTAATAGGTCTGGCCCATGGCACCGGACACCGCGATATCCGGGGCAAAATTGGTGCCACCCTGGGTGTAGTGCATTTCTTCCTTGATATCGATAACACTGATTACCAGTGCCGCTTCGTAACCTTTCGAGGCGATATCGGCAGCCATTTGTTTGCGGGTTTTCCCTTCACTGTACTGGTCACCCAATACCGGGGCGGATGCTGTTGCTTCCACGCCCTGCGCTTTCAAAGCCGCCACAACATTGGATTCCAGCGAATCGCGGGCCTGGGTGTCATTGACCACCGCCACCACTAGCACTTTGTTGACATGCTCACCGGCCTGGTGATCCTTGGCGCGGGCGGAACTGCTGACCATGGTGTTATGGGCCGTACAGGCAGTCGCCAGCAGGGCTACCACGAAAACCATCAGGAGACCTTTTATTCTTGCTATCATCTCTCTTCCTCGTTGAGTTTCTTGACCTTGCCTCGGCAATGACGCACGTTTTGCGCAGCCG
>NZ_LWEZ01001612.1:0-1008 GCF_001634945.1 Alcanivorax sp. HI0044 | reverse complement strand
GCGTTGCCGAGTAGTTGAAAGGATCGAGTTGAAAGTTGAAAAGCGCGGTGTGGATGGATTGTCGCAGGACGAACGTTATCACCGCGCTGTTTTGCAGGAGTTTGGTGGCTAGTGTGGAGCCGTAGCGGCGTATCATCACAGGCACCAATCTTCAAAGATTGTTTCTGTTTCCCTTTTCAACTTTTCACTTTGAACTTTCAACAGAGTTTCGCGGGCAGGGCGGTCACGGTGTGGCACTGTCCCAACCCGCGTTGCAGCTTGATGCTTGTAGCTTCCCGCGTTCTTTTACCTCAACTCTTTTTCCCAGATTAGATCGATGCTGTTCGATTCACTGCTGGAGCGGGCCTCAAGGTGCAGGCTGCGAGTCAGGGTATAGCGCAGGATGACGGTGGAAATGGCGTCGAACAGGCCCACCGCGTAGGTGAGATACAACCGTTCGGACAGCTGTTTGCCGAGCATCAGTGCCGCGTCGTCGCTTTCCCAGTCGCTACCCACGCTGATGTCATCCACACCGAGTTTATCGCCGATTTTTTCGGTAACACCGCTGCCTTTTTCCAGCCCGTATAACGCCAGGGCCTGGGCAATTTGGTTGCCCTCGCTCTTGGAGCCACTTTCCAGTGGGCGCCCGGTGAGCAGGTAAGACATGGCCTGGCTTTGTTCCATGCCGGGATCGGAAAACAGAGATGCACTGGGTTCTTGCAGGGTGCCACTTAACTGCACACCCACCACTACGCCTTCGCTGGGGATTTTTCGGATGGCGCGAATATCCAGGCCGGGGTTGTCCGGTGGCCCCTGGAATATTAGCTGGCCGTCGCTGATGGCCAGATTCTGCCCGTAAGCCCGGTAACGCCCTTCACGAATCACCAGCTCGCCATTGAGTTGCGGTGGCCGCTGGGGTTTCTGCTCAACCTGCAGGGTGCCGCCGAGCATGGCGTCGAGCCCGAAACCCTTGAAGTGAACCTTGTCGCCTAGTGTCAGGGTCACATCCATGCCCAGTGGCAGTTGGCT
>NZ_LWEZ01001611.1:0-1329 GCF_001634945.1 Alcanivorax sp. HI0044 | reverse complement strand
ATCCGCATTTCCCTGGCCGCCGACCCGGTGGAAGAAGTGCGGGTCGGTTTTGATATTCTGAAAAGCCTGAACCTGCGCAAGAAAGGCGTAAACATTATTGCCTGCCCCAGCTGTTCACGACAAAACTTTGATGTGATCAAGACCGTGAACGAGCTGGAAGCGCGACTGGAAGACATCAACGAATCCGTTGATCTGGCGGTGATTGGTTGCCTGGTAAATGGCCCGGGCGAAGCCCGTGAGGTGGATGTGGGGCTCACCGGTGGCACGCCCAATAATCTGGCCTACCGCGACGGTGAAAAAAGCCATCACATTACCGCTGACGATCTGGTCGACGAGCTTGAGCGAATGGTGCGCGCCAAGGTCAAGAAACAGCGAGAAGACGAAGAGAGGGGCATTATTGCCCGTAGTGAATAGACGGCGTGGGATCTTGGTCGGGCGTGGATTAGCGTCCGGCGTTAGGCGTCCAGCGTTCTGCGTTTTTAAGGAAATTCTGTGAGCAAGGCAGACAATAAAAAGGTCACCTCCATCCGCGGGATGAACGACATCCTGCCGGAGCAGACCGGGCTGTGGCAGTGGTTGGAAGGTAAAGTGCGCGATGTGCTGGCCAGTTACGGCTATCAGGAAATTCGCATGCCCATCGTGGAGCAGACCGACCTGTTCAAGCGCAGCATCGGTGAAGTGACCGATATCGTCGAAAAGGAAATGTACACCTTTGACGATCGTAACGGCGACAGCCTGACCCTGCGTCCGGAAGGCACGGCCAGCTGTGTGCGTGCTTGTGAGCAGCATGGCCTGTTGTACAACCAGACCCAGCGGTTGTGGTACACCGGCCCCATGTTCCGCCACGAGCGTCCCCAGGCCGGTCGTTATCGCCAGTTCCACCAGATTGGAGTGGAAACCTTCGGCATGACCGGCCCGGATATCGATGCTGAAGTCATCCTGCTTACTGCACGTCTGTGGAAAGCCCTGGGCCTGGCCGACAAGGTCACGCTGGAGCTGAACTCCCTGGGTGACAGTGCGGACCGGTCGCGCTATCGCGATGCGCTGGTGGATTATCTGAAAACACACTTTGATGCCCTGGATGGGGACTCCCAGAAGCGTCTGGAGCGCAGCCCGCTGCGCGTGCTCGACAGCAAGGACCCTGGCACCCGCGAGGTACTCAAGGATGCGCCGCAGCTGGCCGATTACCTGAATGACGAGGCTGTCGCCCATTTTGAAGGGCTGAAAGCCTTGCTCGATGCCAGTGGCATTGCTTATAAAGTGAACCCGTATCTGGTGCGCGGGCTGGATTATTACGGCAAGACCGTTTTCGAGTGGGTCACCGATGCC
>NZ_LWEZ01001610.1:0-873 GCF_001634945.1 Alcanivorax sp. HI0044 | reverse complement strand
ATTTCCTCGGCGGCGGTGTACAGGGTGCCGGGTAGTTTCGGGTGGGGTTCGGTGGTTTTGGCGAACAGGACGATGTTGGCGCCGTCGCGGGCGGCGCGCACCCCGATGGCCTTGCCAATGCCGCGGCTGGCGCCGGTGATGAACAGGGTTTTCCCTTTTAGTGATGGTGTGCTCATGCTGCTCTCTCCCGAGCCTGTATCCAGATAAAGAAGGAACCTAGCAAGCGCTTGGTTTGTTGGCAAGTAAACGTGAGTTACTTGTCAGCACCGCGTGGTGACGCTATGGTTGCCTATTCGGTCATTTGGGGCCAGTGCAGCGTAATCGGAATGCAGTCATGACAATTCTAAAAATGGACCCTACGGAGTACTCCGTATCAGCAGAATATCTGGCGTTGTTGCTGGATGTGTTGTCCCGACGCGGTGTGGCCACGGAAACGTTGCTGGCAGACACCCGTATTGAGCCCGGTTGCTGGCGTGATCCCCAGGCGCGCATCACCGCCCAGGATTTTGAAGTGGTGGCGACACGGGCTATGGCGTTATCCGGTGAGCCCTGGCTGGGCTGGGAGCTGGGTGCGTCCATGACTCTGTCGTCCCATGGTTTTCTTGGCTATGCGGCCATGAGCAGTGCCACTCTGGGAGAGGCGCTGGAGCTGGCGGTGAAATATTTCCGTACCCGCAGCACCCTGGTGCAGCTGGAAACCTTTACCGATGGCGACATGGCCGTGATGCAGATCAACGAGCTGTTGGCATTGGGTGATTTGGCACCGCTGATCATGGAAAGCCTGTTTTCCAGCTTCCATTTCATGGGTGAAAAACTGGTGCCCGGGCTGGATGTGATTGGTGAGTTGCGTTTTTCCTACCCGGAACCCGATTA
>NZ_LWEZ01001609.1:0-1138 GCF_001634945.1 Alcanivorax sp. HI0044 | reverse complement strand
GCCGAGGCGGCCGGAATGAACCCGCCCCACGGCTGCCGCATGGGCATCTGCCATACCTGCAACACCACGCTGGTGTCCGGGTGTGTGCGTGACCTGCGCACCGGCGAGGTACTGAACGAAGCTGGCAGCATTGTACAAACCTGCATCTGCGCCGCCGCCGGCGACTGCGAACTGGATTTGTGAGGGAACAATAATGAAAACCCATCAATACCCGGTCGACCTGACCGACGAACAGATCGAAGAATTTGGCAACGAGCTGGAAGCCATTCGCAACGAGGTGTTTGATTCCCGGGGCGACCGTGACCGGGCCTATATCCTCAAGGTGATCAAGACCCAGCGCACCATGGCGGTGAGCTCCCGCTTTGTGATTTACCTGTCGCTGTTTTTCATTCCCGCCTGGGGGCACGCGCTGGCAACCTGGCCAGTGGCACTCACCCTCATGGGCCTGGGCGTGTTCGCGCTCGGCATCGCCAAGATTCTGGAAAACATGGAAATCGCCCACAACGTGTTGCATGCCCAGTGGGACTGGATGAAGGACCCGGAAATCCAGTCCAACACCTGGGAATGGGACACCATGAGCCCCTCGGACCGCTGGATGCATTCGCACAATGTGGTGCACCACACCTGGACCAATGTGCTGGAAAAAGACCTGGATGTGGGCTACGGCATTATGCGGGTGACGCCCATGCAAAAATGGAAGCCGGCGTTCTTGCTACAGCCAATCTATTTCATTTTGCTGATGCTGCTGTTCGAGGAAGGCGTGGCCGTTCATGAACAGGCCATTGATGACCACCTGAAAGGCAAGAACAAGCTGAAGGATTTCACGCCGCTGTTAAAACGTATCGGCTACAAGGTATGGCGTCAGGTGGCCAAGGATTACATCGCCTGGCCGCTGGCGGCGGCGCTGGTGGCGATCCCGATTTCCTTCTATGTGCCCTTCTCGCCCCTGCTGGTGTTCGGCATGGTGGCCGGCGCCAATGCGGTGGCCAACCTGATCCGCAACATCTGGGCATTCACCATTATCTTCTGCGGGCACTTCCCCGCCGGAGCCCACAACTTCACCCTGGAACAGGTGGAAGGCGAAACCCGTGGTCGCTGGTATCTGCGCCAGATGCTGGGTTCCTGCAACATCGAGGGC
>NZ_LWEZ01001608.1:0-676 GCF_001634945.1 Alcanivorax sp. HI0044 | reverse complement strand
CGCCTTTTTAGCTGGTGCTTTCTTCGCCGCCGCCTTTTTAGCGGGAGCCTTCTTTGCTGCTGCTTTCTTGGCGGTAGCTTTCTTCTTGGCCGGTGCCTTCTTGGTAGCGGCTTTTTTAGCGGGCGCTTTCTTGGCTGCGGCCTTTTTCTTGGCCGGGGCTTTTTTGCTCGCCGCTTTCTTTGGCGCTACCTTGCGCTCGATTTCCTTGGCGCGCTTTTCCAGGTCCTTTTCGTACTGGCCGATCACGCGTGCCAGGCTGTGGGCCTGCTTGGCGGTGGCCTTAAGAACCTTGACCTCGGTTTCCAGAATGCGCTTGCGGGCTTCGGAATCATCCACCTGTTTGCGGGTTTCGTCTGCCGTTTTGCGGGCGCGGTCAAGCTGACGTTTTACGGTGCTGGTGGCCTTTTCACGGTACTCGGCCTGGAGTTTTTCCAGCTTGGCGAAATATTCGCGCTGGCGCTTCAGTTGCTGGTTGAGGCTGTCTCGCACTTTATCCAGTTGCTTTTCCAACTGTGCGATCTGCTTCTCACGTTCCTTGTCGAAGCGCTCAGCCAGCTTGCGAATCTGAGCCTGAAGTTCCTCGACGGTATCTTTCACCTTGCTAGCAGCCATGGATGACTCCCTTTCCCCTACGGATTATTTCGTTAATGGCCAACGGGCTCGGGATGAGCGCTGG
>NZ_LWEZ01001607.1:0-946 GCF_001634945.1 Alcanivorax sp. HI0044 | reverse complement strand
TGATTTCCAGCGAAATACCGTTGGGGTCGAAGAAATAGATGGAGTGAATGAAGTCGTGGTCGATGGGCCCAAAGCAGGGGCGGCCGGCCTTGTTAATCCGGCGGCGCCAATCCTTCAGCTCGTCCAGGGTGTCCACTTCAAAGGCCAGGTGCAGATCGAAGGCACTGCGCGGGCGGAACATTTTTTCATCGGCCCCCTCCGGGGCGTCGAAGAAGGCAATGAAATTGTCATCGCCCATCTTGAAGAACAGATGCATGTAGTCGATCTTGCGGCCGGTGCCTGGCTCTTCATCGAACACCATGGCCAGGGTGAGGGGCAGGCCCAGCACCTCTTCGTAAAACCAGCGGGTCTGCTCCGCATCGCGGCAGCGGTAGGCGCTGTGATGCACGTGCTTGAGCATGGCGCAGGGGGGCAGGCTGCTCATGGTTGGCTCCTGTTATTGCCTTTGGTTATTGGTGTTGGCGCTGTGGCAGCAATGAGGCTCTTTGCCCAAGATTGCCGCAGACGCCGCCACCAAGAACCTGTCAGTTCTGGCCACCTGCAAACCCACCGTCTGTCCGGCCAGGGTGCACAACGCCAGCGGCGATGGCACACTTGCGGGCCCCTTTCGGCACGACGGCAAGCACCATGGCAGATCAGGCAATCATCAACGAAGTGGGGCTGCGCGACGGCCTTCAGAATCAATCGGTAACCGTGGACACGGCCACCAAGGCAAAACTGGCCCAGTTACTGGTCGATGCGGGCATGCGCTACCTGGAACCAGTGAGCTTTGTGAGCCCCAAGGCGATACCGCAGATGGCCGATGCCGCCGCCCTGACGCCGCTGCTGCCGCAAGGTGACGCGCTGCACATCCCTCTGCACTACACGGCCCTGGTCCCCAATCTGAAGGGCTACCAGCTGGCGCGGCATGCGGGCTACCCCACGGTGGCGCTGGTGCTGTCCACCA
>NZ_LWEZ01001606.1:0-901 GCF_001634945.1 Alcanivorax sp. HI0044 | reverse complement strand
GAACCCGAGCAAGCTCTCGGTAGAGCCAGCAATATGACGGAAATCGACAATCACAGCATCCGAGCCACTGTTCTTGATCGGCGCAAGCGTCCAACTGCCGGTATTACCCGGAGTGCCTTCAGTGAACCTCAGGGTGCCGCTTGTCGTGGCTTCCCAAGGTGCATTAATCGGGTTTGATTCTCCATCGTCCACGAAGGTCATCGTGCCCGTGCCATCTTCGTTGAGATAAATATTGGCCTTGTCATTTTCGCCAACCAGGTCAATGCTGAAATCAATCTCCATCCCTTCGAAGAAGCCATCTTCTTCACGCTCGACGATAACAGTACTGGCATTCCCGGCCAGGTCTTCCAGCTCCACAGCGAAACGGCCAATACGACTGAAACTAAAGCTGCCGTCGTCGGCATGAGTAAAGGCCAGGTCGCCCCACGGTTGCTGTTCATAGGACTCAAGCGCATTAGGAGAATCTGCATCATACAGCCCCCCCGGCCCGTCCGTTTCAGCCTCAACACTGGAGATAGTGAAAGCGCCACCGCTAGTCGAATAGGTTCCCCACTCGGAAGACACCTCTATCGGAGAGGCGCCCTCATAGGATTCCTCATTGGCATTGTGCGCTATGGTGTAGTTGGAATCGTCCAGAATGGTCAGCACATTGAAAGCGCCGCCCTCTTCTGCCAGATACCAGGCACCGACAAGCGGATTTGTCGAACTTTCAATCGCCGTAAACGTCACCGTATTGTCTACGAATTGATCATCCGACAGCTCTTCCGTGACAGTAAGAACAAACTCACTATCGGCCAACTGTAATGTCACGGTTTCACCTGACAGATCAGACAACCCACCACTATTATCGGATTCACCGGACACCGTCAGGGTTAAGTCGCCAGATACGGGATCCCAGGTA
>NZ_LWEZ01001605.1:0-760 GCF_001634945.1 Alcanivorax sp. HI0044 | reverse complement strand
GAGCTGGTGGTACTGGGTGGCCTGTTCCGCGTTGGCGCCGCCGGAGAGCTGTTGACGGGCACCGCCGATGGTGAAGCCCTGATCGTACAGCAGGCTGCGAATCTGGCGGATCATCAGCACGTCCTGGCGCTGATAGTAACGACGGTTACCACGGCGTTTCACGGGCTTGAGCTGGGGAAATTCCTGTTCCCAATAGCGCAACACGTGCGGTTTTACGTCACACAGGTCGCTGACTTCACCAATGGTGAAATAGCGCTTTCCTGGAATCGCCGGCAATTCGTCGTTATGACTTGGTTCCAGCATAGGCCTCAACCCGTTGTTTTAATTTTTGTCCTGGACGAAAGGTAACAACCCGACGGGCGGTGATGGGGATTTCCTCACCGGTTTTCGGGTTGCGCCCTGGTCGTTCGCTCTTGTCCCTGAGATCGAAATTGCCGAAGCCGGAGAGCTTCACCGGGATATTGTTTTCCAGTGAATGGCGGATCTCTTCAAAAAACATTTCCACCATTTCTTTTGCTTCACGTTTGTTCAGGCCTAACTCCTCGAACAAACGCTCGGCCATATCCGCTTTGGTCAGCGCTCCCATTAATAGCTCCCTGCCCTTCCTTAATTCAGTCCCTTAAGGCGGCGTTAAACTGTTGTTTTAACTGGGATACTACGGCATCCACCAGGTCATTCACCTCTTGATCCTTAAGAGTGCGTGAACGGTCCTGGAAGGTCAAGCCCAAAGCAAGGCTTTTACGATTTTCACCAATGCTAT
>NZ_LWEZ01001604.1:0-1034 GCF_001634945.1 Alcanivorax sp. HI0044 | reverse complement strand
ATGTTTGAAGAACCAGCCTTCGCTGGCAATTTTGTCCAGGTTGGGGGTGGGATCAAACGGTGTGCCGTAGGCGCCTACCCGGCTGGCACCGAGGGATTCCAGCATCACGAATACCACGTTGGGCGGTCGATCGTAATCGAGCTTATGGCTTTGCACATCGACGACGCGGTCGAAGTTCAGGTTCTGGCGTTGCGCTGGCGGGATATCCAGATAATCCGCCATGACAGGGTAGTACTTCTGCACTGCTTCCTTGTCGTAGGGGGAGGCCGGGATCAGGGTGGTGTCGTAGAAGTACAGCACCGGGTTTAGTCCCAATGATCCGACCGCCTTGTTGCCGGTGGCGAAGGCTTCGCTCCAGCGCAGCGGGATTGGGTTAAGAATATTGATGTCGCTAACCCGGCCCAGAATTGCAAAGAAGAACAGCGTGAAACAGACGAAAAAGCCGAATGTGGCCTGGCTTTTGGCAATGCGGGTTTGCGGACGGCCGAGCAAGGTTTTCTCAATCCACAGGGCGGCCCAGAAGGTGAGCGCGGTGGTGAGCAGCCAGCCCAGGGTAATCCAGATCACTGGATAGCTTTCCCAGACCATCTGGGTGGAAATGGCGGTGTCTTCCAGAAAACGCAACGCGGTGACATTGAGCCGGTCGGCCAGGTAGGCGTAGTGACCAAAGTCGAGAATATAGGTGAGCACCAGCAACAACAGGGCGAACAGCAGGTAGGCATGGCCGATGAAGCGGGCGATGCTGCTGCGTAACAAGTTCAGCCAGGGCAGGTAGGCCAGTGCGGCCAACGGGAGCATCAGCAGCAGGGCCAGGCGCAGGTCAAAGCGAAGGCCAATGCCCCAGGCGGTGAGAATGGTGTCGGTGGCAATGTCACTATCACCGGATAAAGGGGAAAAGCCGAAATAAAACACGGCGCGCAGAACAACCATCAGCGAGAAAAAGAGAGCAGTGATGGCCAACAGGTACTGCAGGCGTCGGGATTTCAACCAGGTCATGCGTTTATCTCCGTACTGGCGAAACTGAAAAAGAGGCG
>NZ_LWEZ01001603.1:0-9017 GCF_001634945.1 Alcanivorax sp. HI0044 | reverse complement strand
GGTTTTACATCAGGCATCCGGCGTCGAGCGTTTGGGAAAGTGCCGGGTAGTCGCGATAAAGCCATCAGGCAGCGAGAAGCGAGTTATTCACTCTAATACGCGAAGAACCTTTTTTACCGGCGGGCTTCAATCCTGATGTCATCGCTGCCGGTGAGAATCAGTTGGCCCTGCTTGTTAATGTCGGCGTGATTGACTCCCTTGAGGGCGTCCAAAAATTGCCGCTCCATTTCCATCAGTGGTGCTGGGCAAGCCATCATGTTGACGCCGCCGGTGGTGATGGTGAAGCTGTCCTCGTCCTGCACATAGGTGGCCATATAATTGTTGCAGGCGGCCTTGCCGGCCACTTGCCCGGGCTGATGAAAGTTCAGCGTGACGGTAGCCTCAGTGACGTCTTCGCCATTAAGCGATGTGACGGACCAGGCTTCTCCACGCAGTTGGCTCTCTTCAACCATGGTGCGTACCTCGTTGGCTGGCTGCCCTGTACAGGCAGCCAGTAACAGTGCGGTGCTGCCCAGCAGCAGCGGAAGGCGAAATGGGGTCATGGTGTGTCCTTGTGAGACGTTGTGGGTTACTTAGTGTATGTGCGGGGCGATATGGTTCCCGGCCAGGCTGGCGTTTATTGATGTGGCGCAAGGTTGTTGCAATGGATGAGAGGAGTGCGTTGACTGGTCGCGGAAGAACAGGACAATGCAGTGAATCCTCTCTTATCTTCACTTTTCTGATCGCAATGATGGCAGGCCATGCTGAATACGTTGCTGGAATTTTATATTGAGCACCAGTGGCTGGCGCTGCCGCTGGCCATGCTGTCCGCCGCTGGGGTGGGCATTCTGTGGATGGGCTGGTTGAGCCTGATGCTCACCGCGTTCGGTCAGCGGCGCTGGCTATGGGGGTTTGCGATTTTGTTGCTGCCTGTGCCGGCGTCCCCATGTTTTGCGCTGCGCCATCCGACGCTGAATCCCTGGGCCAATCGGCTGGTGCTATGGGGATTGTTGTTGTCTCTGCCGATCCTGGTGTTAACCGGCTGGTGGGGCTGGCTGGCGTTGACCCAGGCGGCGCCCGCCGCCTGATCAGTCTTCGTCGTTTGTCAGCCAGTGTAGGGGCTTGTCCGGCTTGGCATAGCTGAGCCGGCCGATACGCTGACTGCGGTGGTAGCTATCCAGCCCCGACAGCGCCACCGTCCCGGCCCGTTCAATATCCACAAAGCCATCATCCCCCAGTACCTCATCGGGTAGCAGGATATGTTCGATGGCACCGATCACCAGAACGGTGTTATTCACCGCCAGGGTTTGCACTTCCCTCACCGCCATGCCCAGTTTTATCCGCGCCTGTGCCACGAAGGGGGCGGCAAAGTCGGGCAGGTAGGCTGGGCTTAGCCCGGTAGCGGTGAACTCGGAGGTATTCCGGGGATAGCGGGCGGCGGTCTGGTGGGCGGCTTCGAGGATCTCGGCATGGACCTGGTTGAGCGTATAAACACCTGTGCCTTGCAAGTATTCCAGGCTATGCCGGTCCACCGAGTGCGGGCGCAATATCATCCCCATCAATGCCGGGTCGGCCCCGAGATGAAAGCAGGAGCCGACCATGGCCAGGTTTTCCTGGCCGTTCTCGGAGCGAGTGCCCACCAGGTTGGCACTTTTGAAGCCGGACAGGCTATTGACCAGATTGACCCGCTCCCCGCGGGGTAAACCCTTGAGTGTATCGGCTGTCAGATGCATGGTGTGATTCCTCCCTGGCCCGTATTATCGGTAGGTGCCGTGAGTAAACCGTGGAGACCCGTTACCGGCTATGGCAAACCCTTTCGATCGCGATCAGATTATTCAGCAGTGGCAGCCCTTGAACTGGGAGGCCTTCGATCCGCTGAGTGAATCCAGCCAGCGCTATGTGGCGTACTACGGTCTCAATTTTGCCGATCGCCTGCCGGACCTGGAGCATGGCTTCGGTTATTTCGAGGCGGCGGGGCATATGCTTTCCGTGCATGGCTGGCGGCCGAAGCCGCCCGTTCAGCCGCGGGGCACTGTGCTGATTTGCCACGGCTACTTCGACCATGTGGGATTGTACCGGCATGTGATCGGCCATGTGCTGGAGCTGGGCTATGCGGTGCTCGCCTATGATTTGCCGGGCCACGGGTTGAGCACTGGCCCGCAAGCCGTGATCGACGATTTTCGTACCTACCGCGACGTACTGGAACAGTGCCTGTCGTTGGCAACCAATTATTTCCCCAAGCCCTGGCATGTGATTGCCCAGAGCACCGGTGGGGCCATCGTGATGGATTATCTGGTCAGCCGCGGTGAGGGCGATGAGAACCCTTTTGAGCAGGTCATTCTGCTGGCGCCACTGGTGCGGCCGTTCAAGTGGGGAACGGCTCGTTGGTTGCACACCATGGTCAGCCCGTTTGCCAAAACCCTGAAACGGGTTTTTACCATCAACTCCAACGATCCGGATTTCCTCGACTTTCTGGAAAACAAAGACCCTTTGCAGGCACGGCGTATTTCCGCCATCTGGGTGAGTGCCCTGAAGAAATGGATGCCGGGTTTTGAAAAAGCGTCACGGATAAAAGTGTCGCCGGTGGTGATTCAGGGAGACAGGGATGAAACGGTGGACTGGCAATATAACCTGGAGATGATCAAGCAGAAATTTGAAAGCCCCGATATCCATATGCTTCCGGGAGCCCGCCACCAGCTGGCCAATGAAAATGAAGCGTTCAGACGTAAAATCTTTGCCATTATTGACGAGTACCTGGCGTAAATTCGATTTTTTACGCTTTGTTACTTGAGCAGGTTGCGGCTTTGTAACAGTGTGAATTCACGGTTCCCAACCAGGGAGTTTTGTGTTTTTACAAGGAGTCTATGATGAACAGTAAATGGATGTTGGCCGCTGCTTCCGGTGCGGTCTTGTTGAGTCAGGCTGCCGTGGCAGACCTGAATGCAGGCGTCAATGCTGCCGTGAATGCCCAGGCAGATGCCGATGCTGCTGAACAGACTGTTCGTGACCAGCGAGATGCGGCCAAGGCCGATGCCAAACAGATGGAAAAAGATGCACGGGCCCAGCGTGATGCAATGGAAAGCGATGCCAAAGCCCGCCATGACGCGATGAAAGAAGATGCCAAGGCAAAGCGTGATGCCATGAAGGATGACGCAAACGCCATGGGCGATGATGCCCGTGCCAAGCATGAAGCCAACATGAAGAAAATGGAAGAAAGCCGTGATGCCGCGCGTCAACGTCATGAAGATGCCATGAATAATGCGCAAGGGGCTGGCGCCAGTGCCAACGCTGAAATGAAAGCGGGGGCCGCCGGTGTCAATGCGGATGCGAAAGCGGATGCCAAGGCGGACGCTGAGAAGAAAGAAAAATCCTGGTATAACTTCTGGGATTAATCTTTCAGGTGAAAACCAAAAAAGGCCGCACATTGCGGCCTTTTTTGGTTTTCTCGCGGGGCTGGGAGATATCAGCATTTCTGCGGTCCCCCCGTGGTGTCAGTATTGGTTCACCGTACCGTTTTCACCCACCAGCACCACGTCGGCAGGCCGCTTGGCGAACAGGCCATTGGTGACGACGCCAACGATATTATTGAGCGCGGTTTCCAGTTCAATCGGGTTGGTGATATCCAGATTGTGCACGTCCAGAATGATATTGCCGTTGTCCGTGACAAAGCCTTCACGGTATTCCGGTTGTCCACCCAAAGCCACCAGCTTGCGGGCCACGTAAGAGCGGGCCATGGGAATGACTTCAACTGGTAGCGGAAAAGCCCCCAGCCGTTTTACCTGTTTGGAGGCGTCCACGATGCAGATGAATTCCCGTGCCGCTGCGGCGACAATTTTCTCGCGGGTAAGTGCGCCGCCGCCGCCCTTGATCATTTCCCGGTGGCTGTTCACTTCGTCAGCGCCATCTACATACACTGGCAGGTTGCCCACGTCGTTCAGTGAAAAGACCTGGATGCCATGCTGCTTGAGTCGCTCGGCGGTGGCATCGGAGCTGGCCACAGCGCCTTTGATGCGATCCTTGAGGGTGGCCAGTCCGTCGATAAAGAAGTTGGCGGTGGAGCCGGTGCCCACGCCGATGATTTCCCCTTCGGGGACAAAACGCAGTGCGGCTTCGGCTACCTGCTTTTTCAGCGCATCCTGATCCATGAGGCTGTCCTGTCGTAATATGGGTGTGTATCGACCCTGAGGTGTGCGCCAATTATAGGCCAGCGGCGGTCCTGACTCGACCCCGGGCTATCGCATTTGTGCCGGCCAGCCCCTAGACTATTCCTTTCCCTTCACAGAATGAGCCCGGAACCCTCCATGCTGGACAAATACGTTAAACGGATACTGCAATCCCGCGTCTACGACGTGGCGGTGGAAACTCCCATTCATGCAGCGCCGTTGATTTCCAAACGTATTGGCAACCGGGTGCTGCTCAAACGGGAAGATCTGCAACCGGTGTTTTCCTTCAAGCTGCGCGGCGCCTACAACAAGTTGTGTCAGTTGAACGAGGAACAGCTTGCCCGCGGGGTCATCTGTGCGTCAGCAGGGAATCATGCCCAGGGACTGGCGCTGGCGGCGTCGGCCATGGGGGTCAAAGCGACCATCGTGATGCCGCGTACCACGCCGGATATCAAGGTAAGTTCCGTGCGTCGCCACGGTGGCAAGGCGGTGTTGCATGGCGACAGCTTTGACGAAGCCCTGGCCCACGCGCTGAAGCTGCAGGCCCGTGACAACCTGACCTTTGTTCACCCTTACGATGATCCGGATGTGATTGCCGGCCAGGGCACGGTGGGCATGGAGATTCTGCGTCAGCAAAGCCGCGAACTGGATGCGATTTTTATCCCGGTGGGCGGCGGTGGGCTGGCGGCCGGGGTAGCGGCTTATGTGAAGTACGTGCGTCCGGAGGTGAAGGTGATCGCGGTGGAGCCGGAAGATGCCGCCTGCCTGAAAGCCGCCCTGGAGAAAAAACGTCGGGTCACCCTGCCGGAAGTGGGGCTGTTTGCGGACGGTGTTGCCGTGAAGCAGATCGGCAAGGAAACCTACAAGGTGTTGCGTGATCACGTGGATGAAGTGATCACCGCCAGCACCGATGAAATCTGTGCGGCCATCAAGGACGCGTTCGAGGATACCCGTGCCATCTGCGAACCGGCGGGGGCGCTGGCCCTGGCGGGTTTGAAGAACTGGGTAACCAAGCACGATGTGCGTGACCAGACGCTGGTGGCAATTCAGAGTGGCGCCAATGTGAATTTTGACCGGCTGCGTCATGTGTCAGAGCGTGCCGAGCTGGGCGAGCAGCGCGAGGCCATTCTGGCTGTCACCATACCGGAAACGCCTGGTGCGTTTCGGGCGTTCTGCCAGGCCCTGGGGCGGCGCGGTATTACTGAATTCAACTACCGCTACAGCGATGACCGGGATGCCAATATCTTTGTCGGTATTCAGTTGCGGCCGGGCGGAGAGGCGCTGCAGACGCTAATGAGCGAGCTGCAGGAGCGCGGTTATCCGGTGGTGGATATGAGCGGTAATGAGATGGCCAAGCTGCATATTCGTCATCTGGTGGGCGGGCACACCTCCCGGCATGACCTGAAGGAGCGGCTGTTCAGGGTGGAATTTCCGGAGCGCCCCGGAGCGCTGATGAAGTTTCTGCAATCCCTGGGCGAAAAATGGAATATCAGCCTGTTCCATTACCGTAACCACGGCGCGGCCTATGGCCGTGTGCTGGTGGGCTTCCAGGTGGAGGATGGCAAGCAGAGCAAGCTATTGGCCGACCTCAAGAAGGTGCCTTATCCCATGGTTGAGGAGAGCGACAACCCCGCCTACCGGTTATTTTTGAACTAATCGCTATTTAGCCTGTCGGTTAATCGGCGTAGCCGGTTTTGTTTGCGTTTCCGTCTTTTTTGTCCGATTTTTTGCTAACTCATTGATTTTACATTGTGTTGGTTGTTAAAAGGGGCAACGATTGACGAGCGTAGCGCACTTTGAACGTAGAGAGTTACTGCAGAGTTCTGTTAAGAAGTGTCAGCAACCCGCGCTAACTGCTTGACTTTACATTTGGAAATGATCAAATTTTGACCCACTTGGCATTTTATGCTGTTAAATCAGACTAAGGTGACAATCTTGTTAATACTTTTGGGTCACTTTTTTCATATTGCTGTACCGTTTTGGGGAATAGAACAATGAAGAAAAAGCCGGACGCCCTGGTGCTACTGGCGGTTGTTTTCGGGTTAGGCGTGCTGGTCAGCAGCCTCACCCATGGTGGAAATGAACCGGATTACCAGCGTTACGCTGACAGCGCAGGCATTACTGTCACGCAGACGACGCAGTAACAATACTCTCTACCGGTTGGTCCCACGGGGCCACCGGCAGCTCGCCTCTCTCCATTTTCTGAAAATCGTACCCCGCAGCCACCAGCCGTGGCCGTCGAGGGTGCCGTGCCAGTTGTTCCAGGGTGCGATCGTAGTAGCCGCCCCCCATTCCCAGCCGATACCCCGCCTCATCAAACGCCACCGCAGGCAGAATAATCACATCCAGTGCCCACAGGGCCCGGCCACGGTAGCGCAGGGCGGGCTCGTGAATGCCGTAGGCATTGGCTCGCATGGGATGGTGATGCTGCCAGAGGCGAAATTGCAGATAGCCGGGCCGCAGAGCGTCGACAAAAGGCAGATAGGTAGAGGCCTGTTGAAAACGCGGGTGGCGCAAGGCAGGGCGTACATCCAGTTCGCCGTCGTTGGGCAGGTAGATAGCCACGTGGCGGGCAGGACGATGTTGAATGGCCCGGGCCAGGGCAGGGCCGAAGCGTGCACTGGCGCGGCGTCGCTGGCCGCTGCTGAGGGCGCGGCGGCGCTGTCGGAACTGTCGGCGCAGTTGCTGGCGTTGTCGCGTGTCGGTGGTTTTCGCGTCAGGCATCCGGCGTCCGGCGTCAGGCGATAATATAAGGGTGCTTCCCGGCCCGCCGCTGCGGGTTTGACCCTTGAACCGAAGGTTCAAGGTGGAGGCAGCAGCATTGCCCTCAGGCTTTCCGCTCAATAGGCGGACATGCACACGGACAAGGCAATATATGCCCCCGGGTAGTACATTATCGGCAAGGGGACTTGACCCTCTGGCGCACGGGCCAGGAAGCACTTGGGGTAATTGTATCAGTGGTGCAGGGGCCGGGTCAGTCTTGACAGGGAAGGGATTTCGTTGGTGGTTCTTGGTCTGGATGCGAAGCCGCTGTAGGAGCACCTCTTGCAGGTGCGAACCCCGTGTAAGCGCGTAAATCGCTGGTGGCTCGATGGGGTTCTCTGAGCGCGTGTCGTTAGCTGTTTCTGTGTGGTCTCGTTATGCTCGGTTCGCACCTGCAAGAGGTGCTCCTACAGGCGAGGCGGAGAACAGTTACAGCTTCCGGCGGGCGTCTTCGAAGGCCTGGATTTCCTCTTCCAGGCGGCCGAGCAGGGCCTGCACGCGGGCTTCGCTTTCAGAATCCTGGGAGACGCTCTGGCGGGCGCGGAGCAGTTCGTGGCTCATGTTCAGAGCGGTCATGATGGCAATGCGCTCCAGGCCGATCACATTGGCATCGCGGACTTCGCGCATCTGTTCGTCCAGGTAACGGGCGGCCGCCAGCAGGTTGTCCTGTTCCCCGGCGGGGCAGGCGACGCGATACTCCTTGTCCAGTAGATGAATTACCAGGGAGTTTTCGTTAGACATTCCGGATTACACCGCATTGGCTGTGAGTCAGAGTCAGGCAGGAGACCACGCTCAGGATTCCTGCTCGAGAGATTTCAGACGCGAGATGATGGCCTCGACTTTATTGCGGGCGGCATCATTTTTTTTCAGTAACTGGGCCCGTTCTTCCACCAGTTTGCTCTCGCGATCATGCAAGGCCTGGTTCTCTTGACGCAACCGCGCGCTGATGCGCAGCAGGTCATCGACTCGGGCTTCCAGTTGCCTCAGTTGTTGTTCCGTCGTCATGGCAAAATGGTCGCTGTTCGCCTAAGGTAGCTCCCCTGCACCTTACCGGTATTTTCCGGTGATGGCGCCCCCACCCGGATTGCAGGCTTTTTGTACTATAGGTGTGGGGTCTGTAAGGGTCAATGAAATTCAAGTGTGATAGCCACTTAGCACACACTTCTCAGGTAATCCCCAACTCTGCTTCCCGGGGCCGCCGCGCCAGCGGATCACCGGCTGTTGAAAACGGAAAGACGCATGTCCAACGATATTGATTTTGAGGTTCTCGTCCAGGGGCTGGCTGCGGCCGGCGTAAAGCATTCTCCCAGTGAACTGCAGGGGGTGATTGCCGGCCTGCTGGCCACCGGCCACGGCGGCCACAATGAGGAACTGCTTGGGGTGCTGGCTGCCCACGTGGATATGCCGGAGGGCTTTGGTGCCGAGATGAATGGCGCCCTGCTGGCGGTGCGAGACCAGTTGCACGGCGGTTACCAGGGAACCGGTCTGGAGCTGAACCTGCTGTTGCCGGGAGATGAGGAAGACCTTGGCTTGCGGGTGGCCGCGCTGGCCCAGTGGAGTGAAGGCTTCCTGGTGGGCTTTGGCACCGGCTCGGCCAACACCCACGACAAGGACCTGTCACCCGGCGTGCAGGAAGCACTGTCGGACCTGGCGGCAATTAGCCAGGTGGCTACGCCGGATGATGACGGCGACGCCGAGGAAGACATGTTCGAGCAGGTGGCCGAGCACTGCCGTATGTCTGCCCTGATGATTTACACTGAGCTGGTCATGCGCCATCAGGGCAAACCAGAGTCGGCGCCAGCGGATAAAACACCGCCAACCCGCCATTAATGGGGATCAGGCGTTTGGTTTGTTGCGTGAGTTGCGTGAAGCGTGCCGCCTGTTGCGTTATTTAAGGAGTCGTTTTGAGTATCAGCCGCCAGGAGTTTGCCCGTCGTCGTCAGGAGCTGATGACCATCATGGGGCCCAACAGCATTGCCATTCTGCCTGCCGCCCCGGAGCGCACTCGCAACCGGGACGTGGAGTACCCGTACCGGCAGAACAGCGATTTCTGGTACCTCACCGGTTTCGCCGAACCGGAAGCGGTGATGGTGCTGCTGCCGGGGCGCGAGT
>NZ_LWEZ01001602.1:0-1653 GCF_001634945.1 Alcanivorax sp. HI0044 | reverse complement strand
GGGGCATCCACAAAAAGCGCCACCGTGGTAACAAACGGGGGCAGGCTAGCGCAGATCTGCGCCGCGCGAGCCGCAGTCACTGCACGGGGGCTGGGCCCATAGAAAACCAGACCAATTGCATCGGCACCGGCCTTCGCCGCCGCCAGGGCATCTTCAATTCGGGTAATACCGCAGATTTTGACCCGGGGTACGGTCATGGGTGCTCCAGTGTAACAAAAACCAGGGATTTTAGCGTGGTGCTTGAGGCATGCCGCGTGCTGCTCTTAATCATTATGCCTGAAGGTCATCCGGTAGCCACAGAGGCCCAAGCGAATCTTTCGGCAATGCAAAGCTGTCCGGGTACTCGATTTCCACCAGGTACAAGCCGAATGGCGGTGCCGTGGCTGCTCCTTTGCGGCGGTCACGTCCCTCAAGAACCTCCCTGGCCCAGCTTGGCGGCTTCTGGCCCGCTCCCACGCTCATTAGCACCCCGGCTATATTACGCACCATGTGCATCAAGAACGCGTTAGCATGGGCTTCCAGCACAAGCACTTTGCCGTGCTCGTAGAGCGTCAGGCTGTGCATCGTTTTCAATGGCGATTTTGCCTGACAATGCACGCTGCGGTAGGCGGTAAAGTCGTGCTCACCCACCAGGTGCGCAGCCGCCTCGCGCATGGCGGCCACATTCATCGGGCGGTAATTCCAGGTTACCTGATTGCGATACAGCGCCGGCGGGCGGGCATGGTTATAGATGACATAACGGTAGCGGCGGCTCACCGCGGAAAAACGCGCATGAAACCCGTCGTCCACCGGCACCGCCCACCGTACGGTCACGTCCCGCGGCAGATTGGTATTGGCGCCCATGATCCAGCTTTTCATCTCACGGGGAGCATCGGAATCGAAATGCACCACCTGCCCGGTACCGTGCACACCCGCGTCCGTTCGCCCCGCGCACACTACGGCTACCGGGTGGTTCGCGACTTTGCTCAATGCCGCTTCCAGGCACTCCTGGACCGTACGCACCCCGGGCTGCTGTGTCTGCCAGCCACGAAAGCCCGTGCCATCGTACTCAATACCCAACGCAATACGTGCCATGTTCCACCATGTCGTTACAGAAGCCTTCTTCGCAGCTCACCGCAAACAGCGGCTTCCCCACAGTGCCCGTCAGAAATATTGGCACAGGCTTCAGCGATCGATGGGAACGGAGAAGCCATAAAAAAAGGGGGCGATACCATAAGGCATCGCCCCCTTTTTGCCTAGGGAGAGAGGGGGATTAGCCCACTTGGCTGAGCAACTCCCGGGCTTCGGACTGCTGCTGGTCGTTACCTTCAGAGATCACTTCGTTGAGGATATCCTTGGCGCCTTCGTTATCACCCATGTCGATATAGGCTTTGGCGAGATCCAGCTTGGTCGCGTTCTCGTCAGTTTCACCCAGGAAGTCGAAGTCATCCTCATCAGCCAACACGTCAGCGCTGGACGGCGCCGGGGTGTCATCCGCCGGAGCATCAGGCACAGCAGCCGGCTCGATGGACATGGCTTCTTCCGTTGGCTCCTCCACATCGGCGACCTCAGTGTCAGTCACTTCAGGGGCATCGAAAGACAAGGTCTGATCGTCATCCAGATTCAGGTCGTCATCGCCGAGCAGGTCTTCCAGGGAGCCATCATCCGCAGCAG
>NZ_LWEZ01001601.1:0-992 GCF_001634945.1 Alcanivorax sp. HI0044 | reverse complement strand
AGCACCACAGCGGAGTCGGCAATGCGCCCGGTGAGTACGATGTCTGCGCCGGCATCCAGTGCCGCTTTGATGGGCAGGGCGCCCAGGTAGGCGTTCATGGTGACCGTCATGGGGGGCAGGGGGGCGCCGCTGTCCAGTTCGGTTACATCGGCAAAATCGTTGCGGCGTGTATTCAGGTCGTCCCCTTCTACCAGGGCGATCTTCATTTCCACGCCGGCGGCCGTAAACGCTTTTTGCAGGGCATCGCGGCAGGCACGGGGGTTCACGCCCCCGGCGTTGCTAATCACCTTGATGTTTTTCGCCTTGATGTCCTTGGCGAGAGGGGCCATCACATTGGTGACAAAGTCATGGGCATAGCCGGCGTTGGGGTCTTTCATCCGCGCCCCGGCCATGATCGACAGGGTGACTTCGGCCAGGTAGTCGAACACCAGGTAGTCCAGCTTGGTCTGGTGAACCAACTGGAAGGCAGCACTGTTGGTATCGCCCCAGAATCCGGCGGCACAGCCGATGCGAACAGGCTCTGACATGGTGGCTCCATTTGCGTGTGAATTCATGGTCTCGTAAGCTACCAAGCAAGCGCTTGGTTTGTAAAGGGCCTGGAGGGTCGACGGCGCATTTATTCGAATGCCGCTGTAGGAGCTTGCTTGCAAGCGAACCGTGCGTCAGCACAGCCTCAATCGAGGCATATCTCCGGGCTTGACGTCGGAGCAATCTGGCATTCCAGATTTCTTGGACGTTTTTTTGAAAGCATGAAAGGAAACGTCACCGATTTCCTCGCTTGGGCTCGGTTCGCTTGCAAGCAAGCTCCTACAGTTTTATCGGAGCAGGGTGGTGGCGCTGCCCTTGCAGCTTGCAGACCGGAGTCGGGATAATGCCCCTATACAAAAAAGAGGATAGCAATGGCTGAGTCACTGGCAATTAATGGAATCGATGATTCTCCCCGCGGGCGTCTGCTCAGTGCCGCGGCTCACCTGTTTCGGGATAAGGGGTTC
>NZ_LWEZ01001600.1:0-1117 GCF_001634945.1 Alcanivorax sp. HI0044 | reverse complement strand
GCCGGCAAAATCATAACTCGGGAAAGTTATCATGAAGTATTCAAACAAAGCCGTGCTGGCAGCCGCGATTGCTGCTGCGTCCACCCAGGTGATGGCCAATGGCCTGGCTCTGAACGAACAGAGCGCCAGCAGCGCCGGCTCTGCCTACGCAGGCCGCGCCTCTACCGCCATCAACGCCAGCACTCTGTACGGCAACCCCGCCGGCATGAGCCGCCTGGACCGCGCCGAAGTCAGCGGCGGCCTGGCCTTTATTGATGCCAGCACTGATATCAGCAACGCCCAAGGCACGCTGCCAGGCACCAACGATGGCGACATGGTGCCCTTTTCTACCGTGCCCTTTGCTTACTATGTCACTCCTCTCAATGACAAATGGCATGCTGGTATCGGCCTGTACGCCCCGTTCGGTGTGGAAAGCGATTATGAAGACGGTTGGCAGGGTCGTTACAACGGCCTGAAAAGCATGGTTCAAGTCGTCACCATTCAACCCACCGTCAGCTACGCGTTCAACGACCGTATTTCTGTGGGCTTTGGCCCCACCTTCAGCCGCATTGATGGCGAGCTGACCAGCAACCTGCCCGGCGTGGCCTTCGGTTCTGCCACAGACCCCAAAGTAGAAATTGAAGGCGACGACGAAACCGTTGGCTTTAATGCTGGCGCCCTGTTTTCTCTCACCGAAACCCTGGACTGGGGCATCACCTACCACTCTAAGCAGGAATATACCCTGGAGGGCGACACCGCCATCTCTGGCATTCCAGCAGCCTCCGGCGGCGGCCTGATCAACGGCAGCTATGATGCGAAATTAGACATCACCATGCCCGAGTCCGTTGACACCTCTTTCAGCTACCAGGCCACCGACGCACTGGCACTGTACGCAGGCGCCACCTGGACCCGCTGGAGCCGTCTGGAAGGCATTGACGTAGAGAACAGTGGCCTGAACGCCATGTTCCAGCCGCAGTTCGGCACAATCTCTGAAGAACTGAACTGGGAAGATACCTGGGCATTTGCCGTTGGCGGCGCCTACCAGCTGACCCCGAAATGGGTACTACGTGCAGGCTATGCTCATGACGAATCCCCCACCAGCGATGCTGACCGTACCGTCCGCATCCCGGTGAGCGAT
>NZ_LWEZ01001599.1:0-513 GCF_001634945.1 Alcanivorax sp. HI0044 | reverse complement strand
GAGAGCACCCCGGCGCTCATGCGCATTTTCAGGGTATCAATGATGGAGCCCTCCCCCTGGTAGCCCTGATAACCGAGATAGAGCCAGTTCAGTTCGTTTTCCGGCTCCACGTTCAGCTCATAAAGCGCCGTGCGCGTCATGCCACTATCGACGTCGTGGGCGACGTAATAATCCTGGCTGCGCTGTCTACTGCCTTCGACCAGATAGAAATGGCAATTATTCGCCACCGCGATATCGGCAACGATAGTTCCCTGGGCGGGACGAAGCGTAGCTGGTGCCTGCGGGCCCGCATCCGTGAGCATCATCAAAAGCTGATCTGCCGCATCCAGATGCCCGGCTTCGCCGATCATGGCGAATTGACTCCCCTCAAACCACACCATGCCGTGCTCATCCAGCTCATCGAACTGGTAAGGCACCGGCACAAAACGGCCCTGCTCTACCCGCATGACCGAGAGGGAATCCAGCGTTTTACCCTGGGCGCCGGGAACGTCCTGCCCGGAGAGTTTAACCACC
>NZ_LWEZ01001598.1:0-1261 GCF_001634945.1 Alcanivorax sp. HI0044 | reverse complement strand
GGTGCTGGTCAGCCAGCACTGGCAGCACTTTGTCGAATCCGGCCACCGTATTCCTGACGACCTGTTGACTGACTTGCCCCGTGTATGGGCGGGCTCTGACTACGTGGCGGCCCAGTTTCAGCGCGATCCGGGGCTGGGGGAGTGGCTGCTGGCCAGTGACCTGAGCCAGGCGCTGGCGGCGGCGTCCCTGAAAGAGGAAATCCGCGCCTTGCTGGCGCAATGCGACAGCGAGGATGACCTCAAGCGGGCGCTGCGCCGTCTGCGCCATCGCCATATGGTGCGCATTGTCTGGCGGGATCTGGCCCGGATCGGCGATTACCACAGTGCCGTGGCGGACCTGTCGTTGCTGGCGGATACCCTTATCGACGAGGCGCTGTCGGTGCTCTACGGCTGGGCCTGTGAGCGCAGTGGTACACCGCTGGGCCCGGACGGTAACCCGGTCAGGTTGGTGGTGCTGGCCATGGGCAAGCTGGGGGCCCATGAACTGAACCTGTCTTCCGACATCGACCTGATCTTTGCCTATGAGCACGAGGGCGAAATTGAAGGCGAACGCCGCGCCCTGACCCACCATCAGTTCTTTGTGCGCCTGGGCCAGCAGCTGATCAAGGCGCTGGATCAGACCACCGCTGACGGTTTTGTGTTCCGAGTGGATATGCGCCTGCGCCCCTGGGGCAAGAGTGGTGTGCTGGCCATTGGCTTTGATGCCATGGAGGGTTACTACGAGACCCAGGGTCGCGAATGGGAGCGCTATGCGCTGATCAAGATGCGTCCCATGGCTGGCGACCTGCAGGCCGGTAATCGCCTGATCAAGCGCCTGAATCCCTTCGTCTATCGCCGCTATATCGATTACGGCGCCTTCCAGTCCCTACGGGAAATGAAGTCCCTGATCGAGCGGGAAGTGAATCGCAAGGGCATGCAGGCCGATGTGAAGCTGGGCGCCGGTGGCATTCGTGAAGTGGAATTTATTGTGCAGGCTTTCCAGTTGATCCGGGGTGGCCAGCTGCCGGCCCTGCGTGAGCCAAACCTGATCAAGGTGCTGCCGCAACTGGTGGCGCTTGAGTTGCTGCCCGAGGATGTGGCCGACGAGCTCACCGAAGCCTACCTGTTCCTGCGGGATGTGGAGCATCGCTTGCAGGCGGTGGCGGATAAGCAGACCCAGCGCCTGCCGGATGACGAACTGGGCTGGCAGCGACTGACGTTTGCCATGGGCTTTTCCGCCCGGGCCGCCTTTGAGCGCAAGCTGCGCCGCTACCGGGAAAGT
>NZ_LWEZ01001597.1:0-967 GCF_001634945.1 Alcanivorax sp. HI0044 | reverse complement strand
GGCAATGGTGCTGCCGCCGGCTTCGGTGCCGTCCTTGTCGTCGTGCATCTTATAGCCGGCCAGATTCATCAGACTCAGAAACGGGGAGCCTGCATCCAGCAGCCGGGAGATACGTTCGTGGGGAAGCAGCTGGCCGCGCTTTTCAAACTTGGCGCGTTTGCTTTCCGCGGTATCCACGACGGCCTGTTCGATGGCACGGAATTCCTCCACGGCCGCGAGCAAGGCCTCGCGGTTCTGGCGGTATTCTTCGCTGTTGGGGTCAAGTGCGCTGTCGAGAGTCGCCATTAGAGATCCTTGAACACGTCCGGGGTGGTGGCACGGTGGAAGCCATCGAACGGCTTGCTCTTGTCGTGGGCGGGCAGCGGGAAGATCGCCACATTGCCCTGGCTGGCGGCGCCATCAATGCGCAGGGTGTCGCCACTGATAAAGGCGGCCGCGTCGCTGAGCAGGAAGCAGATTGCGCCGGACACTTCCGATTCATTGCCCATGCGTTGTAGCGGTACGGCGGCGCGCAGGGTTTTCAGAGTTTGCTTGAAGCCTTCCGGGTAGGTGTCCATGCCGCTGGACATGATCCAGCCCGGGGCCACTGCGTTGACGCGCACACCGCAACTGCCCCATTCGTAGGCCGAGGTCTGGGTGAAGTTGACCATGCCCGCGCGAGCCGCGCCGGAGTGGCCCATGCCCGGCATGCCCCCCCACATGTCGGCAACGATGTTGACGATGGCACCGCCGTTTTTGTTCATGCCCTGCAGGAACACTTCCCGGGCCATCAGAAAGCCGCCGGTCAGGTTGGTGCGTACCACGGTTTCCCAGCCTTTCTGGCTGATCAAGGCGAGCGGGGAAGGGAATTGGCCGCCGGCGTTGTTGACCAGCCCATGGACAACCTCGACCGCCTTGTAGACATCGGCCACGGTGGCTTTCACCGCTTCTTCATCGCGGATGTCGCAAGCGAATCCCAGAGCCTGGC
>NZ_LWEZ01001596.1:0-1534 GCF_001634945.1 Alcanivorax sp. HI0044 | reverse complement strand
CGCAGCAGATCATCGTGCTCCGCCATTTCCCAGGGCAGCTTGCCCGGGGCCACATTCAGGAAGTGCAGGTAGTTTTCAAACTGGTCGAGCATGTCGCGGATGATATCCACCTCATCGTAACCGAACACATCGTAGGAACGGCCACCACGGCGCAGGAACACCTCGGCGCGGCAATACTCATGGGCATCGCTCACCTTGGCCTCGCGGCTGCTGTAGGCATATTCCGGCACCGGCGTGGTAATCAGGCGGATGTCATAAATAAAGCCCACATGCTCATCACGGTTCACCACCAGCTCGGCACGGATAAACTGCTCGTCGAAATTCACCGTGGCATCCCAGCCCGCCTTGCGTAGCTCTTCCACTACCTTGTTCATGCTGGACATGGCCGTTTCACGAATAAAGGATTCCACCTCCTCGCGGGAAGGGTAACGGATCATGGCGGTGAGGCGATGGCGCCACTGGCTGCCGGTCATATGCCGGCTGTGGGCCATGTGCGCCTGCAAACTGGTTTCCCGGTGCCCCTCGATCACCAGCGCCCGCCACATGCCCACGGCGGCCAGCAGAATGACAATCGCAAACGGCAGTGCACTCACCATGGTCATCGTCTGAAGCGCACTCAAACCACCGGCCAGCAGCAGCACCGATGCGATCGCCCCTTCCAGTACCGCCCAGAAAATCCGCTGCCAGGCAGGGGTTTCCAGCACACCACCAGACGCCAGCGAATCCACCACCAGCGAGCCGGAATCCGACGACGTCACAAAGAAGGTCACAATCAGGCACACCGCCAGGAACGACACCAGCGTGGACCAGGGCAAGTGATCAAACAGCTGAAACAGGGCCACCGCCTTGTCTGCCTGCACCTGGCTGACCAGCTCGGTATAGCCTCGCTCCATGATCGCATTCAGTGCCGTATCGCCAAACACCGAGAACCACAGGAAGGTAAAGATACTGGGCACCAGCATCACCCCGACCACAAACTGGCGAATGGTTCGGCCACGGCTGATTTTCGCAATAAACAAGCCCACAAAGGGCGCCCAGGCGATGGTCCAGCTGAAAATAAACAGGGTCCAGTTGCCGATCCAGTCACTGTGCGTATACGCCTGCAAATTGAACGTACGCTCGACAATATTGCTCAGGTAACTGCCCGTATTCTGAACAAAACTTTCCAGAATATGCACGGTGGGGCCAACCACAAATACGAACAGCATCAGTGTCACGGCCAACACCATATTCAGAATCGACAGGCGCTTCACACCCTTGTCCATCCCTGCTACCACCGACACCGTCGCCAGCGCGGTAACAATGGCAATGGCGCTGATCTGCACCATGTTGCCCACCGGCACATCCCACAGGTAATTCAGCCCGGCATTAATCTGCGCCGCCGACAAACCCAGGGTGGTGGCGATACCGAACATGGTGCCCAGAATGGCAAACACGTCGATGGCATGGCCGATCGGGCCGTAAATTTTTTCACCAATAAGGGGATAAAACGCCGAACGCATGGACAACGGCAAGCCGTGACGGAAGGCGAAAT
>NZ_LWEZ01001595.1:0-1169 GCF_001634945.1 Alcanivorax sp. HI0044 | reverse complement strand
CGGTTACCGTCCCTTTCTGCCTTGCGTGCTTTTGAAGCCGCCGCCCGCCATGAAAGTGCCAAACAGGCCGCCAGTGAGCTGTCTGTGACGGCCACGGCCATCAGCCACCATATTCGCGGTCTTGAGGAATCGCTTGGGGTGGCACTGTTCGTGCGCAAGCCCCGGCAATTGTTGCTGACACCGCAGGGCCGGGAACTGTTTCTGTCACTGGAGACGGCCTTCGACAGCATTGCTGACGCGGTGGACCGCGTGAAAGCGGCGCCGACCCGCCTGGCAGCAACGCTGTCCACCACGCCAGCGGTGGCTGTGCGCTGGCTGTTGTCGTGGGTCTGCATGCTGCGGGATGCGCACCCGGAAATAGACCTGCGCATCCATGCTTCTCATGAACCGGTTGCCCTGGATGGGGTCACCGCCGACCTGGCAATCCGTTATGGCGATGGCGACTGGCCGGGACTGGTGGCGGAGAAGCTGTTCGATAACACTTTTATTCCGGCTTGCAGCCCTTATCTGAAACTGGACGACGTGGCGGACTTAACCGACCACCCACTGATTCACTTCCGCCCACAAGGCGCCTTGGCGGCTCCCATGGACTGGGCCGGTTGGCAAAAACGGGTCCAGGTGGCGGGGCTGGATGTCAGTGCCGGGCTGGTATTTTCCGACGAAACCCACGCTATTTCCGCCGCCATCGGCGGGCAGGGCGTGGCCCTGATGAGCCAAACCCTGATTGCCGATGAACTGGCTGAAGGGCGGTTGGTTCAGCCCTTCGGGCCGGAACTGGAAGGCAAACCGTTCTATCTGGTGTACCCGGAAAATCGGCGGGATGACCCGGTGATTAAAGCAATTCGGGATTGGGTGATGGGGGTGCCGGGGGGCTTGTGCCCGGCGGCAGGGTAGGCGGCTAATGTTTGTTGATCGCGGTTAGCAGCGCTACCGCATAGGGGAAACGACGAAGGGCCGTCCGGCTAATCCGTCGGCTTCCAGGTAACGTCACCCACCCAGCTGGGTTTTTTCGGCAAGGCCCAGCGGGGGATTCTGTCGGTAGCCCGCACCATCAGGTCCACCGGTACGTGGTAATACTTGTTGTTACGGTCCGCCATGATTTTCATGTGGGTGCTGATCAGGCGGAACAACAGATTGCTGCGGCCCGCTTCGGTGCGGCCACCGATTTT
>NZ_LWEZ01001594.1:0-1067 GCF_001634945.1 Alcanivorax sp. HI0044 | reverse complement strand
GCCAAAACGCCGGTGACCAAAACGGTTCGGCAGGGCGTTGCCATTACCAGCATGTGGAAATAAGCGGCGATTTGTCCCGGCTTTTGGCATACTCGCGCCTCCATTGAATCAGCGGAGTCCCTTGTATGTTCAAGGTCAACGAATACTTCGATGCCAAGGTGGCATCCATTGCCTTTCAAACCGAATCCAAGCCAGCCACCGTCGGCGTGATGGCGCCGGGAGATTATGAATTCGGCACCAGTGAGCACGAAACCATGACGGTAACCAGTGGTGCCCTGACGGTGAAGTTGCCGGGCAGTGCCGATTGGCAGACGTTTGCTGCCGGTGAGACTTTCGAGATTGAGGCTAACCAGAAATTTCAGGTAAAAGTGGCCATCGATACGGCCTATCTTTGCCTGTACGGCGAATAATCTGCCCGGCCAAAAGAATAAGAGCACCTGCGAAAAACAGGTGCCAACACCAGGGGGAGCCTGATGCCATTATTTCCTGCCAGGGATGGCGCCACGCTACGCGTGCGTTTGCTGGGCCGTGGTCAGCCAGTGCTGATGCTGCATGGCCTGGGCATGCAGGGGCGTGACTGGCTTCCCTTTGTGTTTCCCTTTCTGCGTCGTTTCCAGTTTGTGATTCCCGATTTGCGCGGTGCTGGCGGTTCCGCTGCGGCCCGTTTCAACCAGGCGGACGTGTTCCACAATCACATGCAGGACATGGAAGACCTGGTTCACCATTTCGGCCTGCGGGATTTCCTGTTGGTGGGCTACTCGCTGGGGGCGACCACCAGCCTGCACTGGCATGCTCATGGGGATTTTTCCCCGGTAAAGCGCTACCTGCATATTGATCAGTCTCCGTGCACGGATAACAAGGCGGACTGGCCCCACGGGTTGTTTGGTGAACGCCAGGGACACTTCTATGCGCAACTACGGGAGTTGCTGGCGCTATTGGACGCAGCCCCGGATCAGGGCGATATCGCCAGGCTGGCTCCGGGCCTGCGCAACGCCGTGCTGATGCGGCTGACGGATATTCTCGGCCAGATAGCGGGCCACCAGGGCCTGCATTCCGCGTTTAGCGCC
>NZ_LWEZ01001593.1:0-972 GCF_001634945.1 Alcanivorax sp. HI0044 | reverse complement strand
CGAGCTGGGGGTGGAGGTTTTTGCCCGTAGCGGCAAGCACCTTACCCATATCACCCCGGCCGGGCAGGCTATCCTGCAGATTGCCGGTGAAATCCTGCAGCAAACCGAATCCATTCGCCGCGTCTCCCAGGAGTTCCGGGATGAATCCCGTGGCGAACTCAGTATTGCGACCACCCATACCCAGGCGCGCTATGCCTTGCCGCCGGTGATCCACCAGTTCACCGGGCTTTTTCCGGATGTGTCGCTGCATATGCACCAGGGTACGCCCATGCAGATCTCCGAGATGGCAGCCAACGGCAGTGTGGATTTTGCTATTGCCACCGAGGCTCTGGATCTGTTTTCCGATCTGATCATGATGCCCTGTTACCGCTGGAACCGGACCGTGGTGGTACCGGAAGGGCATCCGCTCACCGGCGTAAACCCGCTGACGCTGGAAGCGCTGGCGGAATACCCCATCGTTACCTATGTATTCGGGTTCACCGGGCGCAGCAAACTGGATGATGCCTTCGTGGACAAAGGTCTGGACCCGAAAGTGGTATTCACCGCGGCAGATGCCGATGTGATAAAAACCTATGTCCGCCTGGGCATGGGCGTGGGAATCATCGCCCACATGGCGGTGGATGCAGTGGAAGACAAGGGCCTGGTGGCGCTGGATGCCAGCCACCTGTTCGAATCCAGCACCACCCGCATTGGCTTTCGCAAAGGCACCTTCCTGCGCGGCTTCATGTATGACTTTCTGGAGGCGTTCGCCCCCCATCTGAGCCGGGAGCTGGTAGAAGCCGCCATCAAGGCCCCGAACCGGGAGGAAAGAGAGGCCTTGTTTGAGGGTATCGACCTGCCCATCCGCTAATTATCAGGTTACCCATTCCCATTGTGGGAGCGTGCCTACCCGCGAAAAGCCCGGCGCGCCAACGCTCGAGGTCCGCGTGCTAGCACGCTCCTACAGGCAACCCCTTGCACCGCGTTCGCCTG
>NZ_LWEZ01001592.1:0-11356 GCF_001634945.1 Alcanivorax sp. HI0044 | reverse complement strand
GACATCTGGTCGGTGCCACTCCAGGACACATAGCAGTGGTCACCGTCCTTGCTGGTGGTCACCCAATACGGTTTTTCGCCAATACCGGTTTTCAGTTCGTAGGAGAAATCGTCACGGTCCACCAGCGCCACATAGTCGCTCATGGTGCCGGCCACACAGAAGGTGCTGTCGTCTGCACTCAAGGCGATGCCGTGGTGGGCGGAATCGTTCACATACGTTTCCCGGGTCACCAGCGGGCCGGTCAGGTCCGGTAGCTCGGCCAGACGCAACACTTTCTGCTCTTCCATGTCGTACTCGATAAAGCCGTGCAGAAAAGACAGCTGGAAGTAGAAATAACGCTCATCTGCCGTGTGCGCCATGGGCCGCACTGCGGTGCTCAGGTTGCCATAACCCGCGGCCTCCAGATCGGCTTCCAGATCCAGCGTTTTAATAATTTCCAGGCTGTCGGCATCCACTACCTGAAACACCCGCTCCCCCTTGGTCGCATCCAGCAGGTTCTTGCCAAGCAGGGCATCGGTGACGCCGCCCAGCAGCTCGCTGTCCAACGGGGTGTACACGGTACCGATACTGGCGTGATAAATGCGCTTGCCTTCCTCGGAGTAGATATTTTCATGGGGCGAGTCACCGGACGGGAACTTGCCCTGCTCTTCACCGGTTTCCACATCGAGAATATGGACCACGTTGCCGGTGGAGGCGGACACGGCCACCTGGGTGCCATCCGGGGACAACGCCATGTGATCGGAACGGTAACCGTCCACCTCAAAACGCCAGACCACCTCACCGGTGGCAATATCAATGGCGGCCACATCCGCATAGCTGGGGCGGGAGACGATCAGCAGGCGGCCGTCATTGGAGCTGTACATATCATCCACGTACTGGTGATGACCTTCGCCAATGAGCACGCGAATCCCCTGAAAGAACACCAGATCCAGTGGGTTCATGGCAATTGCCTTCTCCCGCTCGGTCTGGTCCGGTATGCCATTGATGCGCCCCAGTCGCTTGTAGGTGCTGGCATCAATCACATCGACCATGCCTTCCCAGTTATTGCCCACGAAAATGACCTTGCGCGGGCCATCTGGCTCGGTAGCCGGGTTGTCAGGGGATTCGTCCGCCGGCGCTTGCGGCTCCGCCACCTCCCGCTCTGCTTCCTGCGCCGGGCTACTGGCGGCGGGCGCATCACTGCTGCCACCCCCACCACACCCTGACACCAGCAAGGCGGTACTCAAGGCGATAGCACCCAAAGCACGGGGAAAGAACGGGATCTCGAAAACCGGTTGGCGCAGCAGCATGGCGATTCCTCAATAAGCCTGTTGTTGTGGATATAGAGCTGTCGATATATCGCTGCCCACAGGTTAATTGAGACGATCGTACAATCTAAATGTACTTTCCTTGTTGTTATGTAACGTATTACGCCGGACGCCCGGTGCCAGAGGCCCGACATAAAAAAGCCACCGCGAGCCCGTGGCTCGCGGTGGCTTTTTGTGGTGCTTTACCCGTTAGGCGTCGGGCGTCATGCATCCAGCGTAGATCAACCCAACTTGCGGCCCGTCTTGGCGGCAATACGCAGACGCAGCGCGTTGAGCTTGATAAAGCCTTCCGCATCTTTCTGGTCGTAGGCGCCGGCATCGTCTTCAAAGGTAGCAATGGACGCATCGAACAGGCTGTCGTTGTCGGAACGGCGGCCGACAACGGTCACGCTGCCCTTGTAGAGCTTCAGGCGCACTTCGCCGTTCACGTGTTCCTGGGTGGCATCGATCAGCTTCTGCAGCGCCAGACGCTCCGGGCTCCACCAGTAACCGTTGTACAGCAGCTCGGCGTACTTGGGCATGACGGAGTCTTTCAGGTGCGCGGACTCACGATCCAGGGTCAGGGACTCAATGGCACGGTGGGCCGGCAGCATGATGGTGCCACCCGGGGTTTCGTAGCAGCCACGGGACTTCATGCCCACGTAACGGTTTTCCACGATATCCAGGCGGCCAATACCGTTATCGCCACCCAGCTTGTTCAGTTTGGTCAGCACGTCGGCCGGGCTCAGCGTTTCGCCGTCGATGGAGACGATGTCGCCCTTTTCAAAGCCCAGGGTGATGTAGGTGGCCTGGTCCGGGGCCGCTTCCGGGCTCACACTCCAGCGCCACATGTCTTCTTCGGCTTCCCACCACGGATCTTCCAGGTTGCCGCCTTCGTAAGAGATGTGCAGCAGGTTGGCGTCCATGGAGTACGGGGATTTCTTCTTCTTGTTGGAGAAATCCACCGGGATATTACGCTCTTCACAGTAGGCCATCAGCTTTTCGCGGGAGTTCAGATCCCACTCACGCCAGGGGGCAATCACCTGAATGCCCGGGGCCAGCGCGTAGGCGCCCAGCTCGAAACGCACCTGATCGTTGCCCTTGCCGGTGGCACCGTGGGAGATGGCGTCAGCGCCGGTCTCTTCAGCAATTTCCACCAGGCGCTTGGCAATCAGCGGGCGCGCAATGGAGGTGCCCAGCAGGTACTCGCCTTCGTAGATGGCATTGGCGCGGAACATGGGGAACACATAATCGCGCACGAATTCTTCGCGCAGGTCTTCAATGTAGATCTCTTTCACGCCCATGGCTTCTGCCTTGGCGCGGGCCGGCTCCACTTCTTCACCCTGACCGATATCGGCGGTGAACGTCACCACTTCACAGTCGTAGGTATCCTGCAGCCATTTGACGATAACTGAAGTATCCAGGCCACCGGAATAAGCCAGTACCACCTTGTTGATCTTGGACATTGAAAGACTCCGCAAATGGGCGACCGGCAGCGCATGGGCCGGCCCCCGATGAATCGTGGGGCATATCGAGGGGGCGTATTGTACCCGCCCGCCCCCGTGCCCGTCACCTCCATGACAGCCACCAGCCCGGTTTCGCCTGTTGCCTGCGTGACGATTCCGGTAGCATAAGCCCCGCTCGCCGTTGCGCTTGCCGTTTCTGCGGGGTCTTTGTGTTTGATGGAGTGATCATGAGCGATCAGCATCCCAGCCTGGCGCTACGTTTCCGCGGCTTTTTGCCCGTCGTTATCGACGTGGAAACCGGGGGATTCAATTCCCAGACCGACGCGCTGCTGGAAATCGCCGCCGTCCTGATAGAAATGGACGCCCAGGGCAACCTGCGCCCGTCCACCCGTATCCAGTTCCATGTGGACCCGTTCCCCGGGGCCAACCTGGAGCAGGCCGCACTGGATTTTACCGGCATCGACCCGAACAACCCGTTACGCGGGGCGGTATCGGAAGAAACCGCCCTCAAGGGCGTGTTCGAACCGGTGCGCAAAGCGATTAAACAACACGGTTGCACACGCGCAGTACTGGTGGGCCATAACAGCTTCTTCGATCAGGGTTTCCTGAACGCCGCCACCGACCGGGCCGACATCAAGCGCAACCCGTTCCACCCGTTCTCCAGTTTCGATACCGCCGCCCTGGCCGGGCTGGTATACGGACAAACGGTGCTGGCCAAAGCCTGCGAAGCCGCCGGCATCCGTTTCAGCCAGCGCGAAGCTCACTCCGCCCTGTATGACGCCACCCGCACGGCGGAGCTGTTTTGCTCCATGGTCAATCGCTTCAAGACCCTGGGCGGCTGGCCACCACCACCGGCCAAAACCATCCCGCCAACCCTGGCGAAAGAGCTGGATTGATTGGACGCCTGACGCCTGACGCTGCGCAGTGTTTTGATCCTGCTTTTAGCGTCAGGCATTGTGCGTCAGGCATCCGGCAAGCAGCGCAAAAAAAAGGGGCGCCATTTCTGGCGCCCCTTTCTTGTGCTGCTTTCTATTACAGCTTGTCTGCGTTACCAGACAGGTACTCGGCCACACCGTCCGGGGTGTCCTTCATACCGGAATCGCCTTTCTGCCAACCCGCCGGGCAAACTTCACCGTGCTCTTCGTGGAACTGCAGGGCGTCAACCAGACGAATCAGCTCGTCCATGTTACGGCCCAGGGGCAGATCGTTAACGATCTGGCTGCGTACCACGCCGTTCTGGTCGATCAGGAACACGCCGCGGAATGCCATGCCACCTTCAGACTCAACGTCGTAGGACTGGGCAATACCGTGGTTCATGTCAGCGGCCAGGGTGTATTTCACCGGGCCGATCCCGCCTTCGTTGACCGGGGTGTTACGCCATGCGTTGTGGGTAAAGTGGCTATCGATGGACACACCGATCACTTCCACGTTGCGCTCTTTGAACGCATCCATGCGGTGGTCCAGAGCGATCAGCTCGGACGGGCACACAAAGGTGAAGTCCAGCGGGTAGAAGAACACCAGGCCATACTTGCCCTTGATGGCTTCGGACAGGGTGAACTCGTCAACGATGCTGCCATCGCCCAGTACAGCAGGAACAGTAAAATCCGGTGCAGGTTTACCTACCAGAACGCCCATTGTTTCTCTCCATTGTTTCCATTTATACGATTTAGCCAGAGCAATACCGTCTCTCTGGCCGCTTGAAATCAGTGCAGCAGATCATACAACGCCCATGGCAATCCTGCATGGGCTAGCTGCATTGGACAATCATGGGGATTGTGTCCCGGCTTTCAACAGGCAAAGCGCTTTCTTTGGCAGGAATCTGGATCGTTTGCGCAAAACACCGCCAATTCAGCCCCCAGGGCCCTATGAACGGCGGGAGCGACTCCAGATCACCGTACCGGTCAGCGCCAGCACCACCAGCACCAGGGCCGCCAGGTCCATTACTAACTGGCCGGCCAGACCGAACAAACGCCCGGCATGCAGATCCAGCAACAAACGCTGCCAATTCAGTGACGGCGGTACACTTTGCGCCACTACACGCTGCTTCATGGTTACGGGCAGGGCCTGGAACAGGGAGGGCGCCCAGGTGGCGCCCTCGGGCAGCGCCACGCTGGCCAGCTGATCCACATCGTACTGGCTCAACCCCTGCTCGGTTTTCAGCACCAGCCCCTGATCATTGCGCCCCAGGGTACTGAATGCAGGCACCCCGTAGGCTGGCCCCATACGCTCCACCTGTTGGCCCTGGGCATCCAGCAGCAACAGTGCGTCAGCACAGCCGACCACCGTCCAGCCATTATCCTGCACCACGCCACGCAACGGCGCCCGACAATAGAGGCTCTTTTCCCCGTCAATAAACAGGCTGTCATTGGCCTGGGCATACCAGCGGTTATCCAGGACGATACCCGACACGGACTCTGGCACCGGCGCACCGTACCAGCGCGCCAGCAATGGCGGCAGCGGCCGGGACGACCAGCCGAAGGATTCGATATGATTAAGCAGGACGCCGGTGACAGATAGCACCAGCACGGGCAGCGCCACGGCTAACCCCAACCAGCGATGCCAGCGGCGCCACTGGCTTGTGGATTTGCGTTGTTTCACCGGCTCTTCCCATGGCCAACAGCAACGCCATTGATTGTAAGCACAATGGCACCGGAACCAACACCGCAACCATCAAGCGACTGAACGAATCCGTCAGCCTTTGGGAAAACTTATCATTCCCCGCTGCTGGCGCAGTATGTCACCCCTACGGAGGCAAGGCCCCGCCGCCAGCCATGCACAAAAAACCCGGCACTGAGGCCGGGTTTTTGGGTCGTAACAGCGCCTCATTCAGGCGTTGTCATCCGACTCCACGGCAACCCCATCAACCAGCTCCTTGAGCTGACCGGAGCGGTACATATCCATGATGATGTCGCAGCCGCCGACCAATTCACCACCTACCCACAACTGCGGGTAAGTCGGCCAGTTGGCATACTCTTTCAGGCTCTGGCGAATTTCCGGGGCTTCCAGAATATTCACATAGGCAAACGGCTTGCCAACGGCGGTCATCGCTTCCACCACCTGGGCGGAAAACCCACACTGGGGAAACTGGGGGGACCCTTTCATGTAGAGGATCACCGGGTTCTTTTCGATCTGGTCTTTAATGACCTGGATAACATCCATACTGACTACCTGGCGGTTGTAGGGTGTATTGGCTGTGGTTGGCCACTATTCTACCACTGATGGCCCTGCCCATCCCAGATGGGGTCGCAAAGGCGTAGCTTCAAGGGGCCCGAAAACAGAAAAGGGGGCCGAAGCCCCCTTTTCCTTGGTTACAAACCGCTGTCTTAGAAATGCACTTTCATGCCCACGTAGCCGGTACGCGGCTTGTTGGGGCGGGCGCCGGCAGGATCACGGGAAACGATTTCCTGATCGTCGAACACGTTGTCCACCTTGGCGTACACTTCCATATCGCTGCTCACCTGATAGGTCGCCACGATATCGGCAATCACGTAATCGCTGGTGCGTTTGAACGTGGTTACCTGACCAGCACGGTCACAGCTATTGTCGATGCACATACCATCGGTATGGCTGACGGACATCAGTGCAGACCAGGCCGCCGGTTTTTCCAGGCCGAACGTCAGGCTGGCCAAGTGCTCCGGCAGGTACGGCAGCACATCACCATCCAGCACGGATAAATCATCCGCATCCTTGGTAATTTCACCGTCGGTATAGGTATAAGCCAAGCGAATCGGGGCACGAAGACCACTATCACCTTCCCAGACCACGCTGCTCAAGCCCACTTCCAGACCCCGCACTTCGGATTCACCAAAGCTCTGGGTGCCGGAATCGTCACCATTAGGGCAAGGGTTAGCGATGGAGCAGTTCTGGATAGTGTTTTCATAATCGCTGTAGAACGCGATCACATCCGCACTGAAGTTCTCGTTCCAGTAGCGGAAACCGGTTTCATAGTTGACGCTCTTTTCCGCATCGGTGCCTTTCTGGGAAGACGCACCTGCAGGCGCAAAGCCCTGATGCACACCGGCCAGTACCGACCAGTTGTCATTGAGCAGCCAGGTAGCACCCAGACCCGCCATCAGTTCTTCGTTACGATTTTCAGTACGGGCACTGACGTTGTTACGAGCCGGATCGCCCCAGCGCTTGCTTTTGCTTTCCACGTTCTCGTAACGCAGAGAACCGGTAACAATGAAATCACCGATGTAAGCGTGGTCGATGATCCAGGCAGACATGGCATCCGCATTTTCCAGACGGTTATCACCGCCGGTGGGCAAGGTTGATGTCTGGTACACCAGGCTGCCATTGGTCTGATCGAAGGTATCCGTGGGCTGGTAGCGATCCACTTCATCCTGATGGTAACGGGCGCCGACGATCAGATCATTGTCCACGGAACCGGTCTGGAAACGGTGGTTCAGTTCGGTCTGCACGCCTTCGGAAACGTACTCACGATTATTGTTCTTGAACACCAGGTCCGTGGCATCCGCGGTACCACGCAGAACCGCCTGGTTGGCACCGCCATTGGTGTTGGCATCTGCTACAAAACCACCAATACCCTGGCCACCAATACTGGCCAGCTTGTACCAGTTACGCTGGAATTCGTTGCGGTACACCACGGAGTTCAGTTGGGTGTTCTCGTCAAACACCAGGGTATGACGCAGGGACACCGCATCACGATCATTGTCCATCTGATCAATGTCACTCATGCCGTAACGGCGGTTGGCATCACGCTCGAAATCCCGATCGGTCAGGCCCAGATAGGTTTCGTCGGACACTTCACTGGAATGCTCCAGTTTCAATTCAAACGCCTGCTGGATATCAGCGGTTTCCGGCGCCTGCCAGCGCAGCTTGGCCACATAGTCGCGCTTGTCAAAACCGCTGTCGCGGTTGGACCGGTCGATATCCTTGAAGCCCTGGGAACGTTGCTGGTGAGCTTCCAGCATGAAACCGAACTGGCCCTCAGTGGCACCGTAGTAGGCGTGGGCCCGCTGGGCACCGTCTTCACCGCCTTCCACATTGACCATGCCGGAAGCACGGGCGGGAATCGGGGTGGACAGGAAATTGATGGCACCACCCACGGTAAAGGGGCCGTAACGCAGGGTGTCTGGCCCTTTCAGCACTTCAATGCCGTAGAAACGACCGGCGCTGGGGAAGTAGTAGGCAGCCGGAGCAGCATAGGGGGCCGGAGCGATCAGCACCCCATCCTCCATCAGAGTGACCTTGCTGGATCGGTCACGGCCGGAACCGCGGATACCGATATTCGGGCGCAGGCCATAGCCTTCTTCTTCCTGGAAATAAACGCCAGGCACGTCACGCAGCATGCGGTGCACATCGGTGTTTTCTTTTTCTTCCAGATCTTCGTTGGAAAGCACGTGGGCAGAGCCGCTAACGCTAAAGGTATTCTGGCGATCCCCGATAATCTGTACCGGTTTCAGTTCATTGGCCTGATCAGCGAAAGCCGGAACAGCTATGGCGGAGGCAATGGCGCAGCAAAGCAAGCGACGCTGTAAATGCATGATTTTTTCCTTCCCGACGCAAATGCGAAAATGTAAAAATTGTAAGCACGGGAAGATACAAGGAAAAAGAATTAATGGCAATTCGCCATCATTCTCATTTACATTTCCTATCGTAATAACCACCGCCACCGGGTGAAGCCACTACCAAACGATCACCAACACGGGCGGTAAAGCTGGTTTTTGGCGGCAGCAACCTGCCGTTGTGGCGATTTTCCCCCACCGCACCATCCTGCCCACCTGCCAGCCCCCAGGGCGCATGACGGCGGCGCTCGGTGAGCAGGGTCACCTGGGCATCACCCAGAAACTCCAGCTCACGCACCAAACCATCGCCACCCACAAACTGCCCATCACCACCACTCTCCCGGCGCAGCTGATAACGGTGCACCCGCAATGGATAGTGGGACTCCAGGCTTTCGATGGGCGTATTGAGAGTATTGGTCATATGGCTATGTACCGCCGACAACCCCGGACCGCCGGCATGGGCGCCAGTACCGCCGGCCATGGTTTCGTAATAATCCCAGCCATTGTCACCGCCGGCGCCCATCGCCACGTTATTCATGGTGCCCTGGCTGGCAGCGGGGATTGCCTCGGGTGCCGCCTGGGCCAGAGCCCCCAGCACCACATCCACCACCCGCGAACTGGTTTCCACATTGCCGGCGGCCACCGCCGCCGGGCGGCCAGCATTGAGCAACGAGCCTGGCGGGGCGGACAGGCTGATAGGCCGGAAGAGACCATCGCAGGCAGGCACGTCATCGTCCATCAAGCAGCGAAAACAGTAGTAGGCCGCCGCTGCCGCCACGGACAGCGGGCAGTTAATATTCCCCGCCACCTGATCAGCCGTGCCACTGAAATCCAGAAAAGCTTGATCCCCGGCAATGGTCAGGCTGACAGTAATGAGGATGTCCCGCTGGCCCTGGCCATCGTCGTCCATGTAGTCCTGGAACCGGTAACAACCATCCGGCAGAGTCGCAATGCGAGCGCGAGCACGCTTTTCACCATAAGCATTGAGGGCATCAAAGGCCGCCACCAGATCTAACTGCTGATCCGCCAGCTCCGCCAGACGCCGGGCACCCGCCTCACAGGCACTGGCCTGGGCGGAAAAGTCAGCAAAGCGCGGGCTCTCTGCCGGCAACGCCCCACTCTCCTCCAGCCCCGCCAGATGCCGACACAATGGCACCTGCCACAGCCCGGCGCGTTTCAACCAGCTGGGAGCAATAACAATCCCTTCCTGCTCCAGATGCGTGGATACCGGCATGGATCCGGGGCTGTGGGCGCCAATATTGGCATGGTGAGCCCGGGACACGGCGAAGCCGATCAGGGTCTGCGACTGAAATACCGGAGCAATCACGGTCACATCCGGCAGATGCGTGCCGCCCAGATAGGGATCATTCACCACCATCAGGTCCCCGGACTGCCAAGTTCTGCCACTAACCAGATCCGCCATGGCGTAGGCCATGGAGCCCAGATGCACGGGAATATGCGCAGCCTGAGCACATAAACGGCCCTGAGCATCAAAAATGGCACAGGAAAAATCGAGCCGATCCTTGATGTTCGGAGACAGGGCACTGAGACGCAGCACCGCGCCCATTTCATCGCAGACACCGGCAAGGCGGTTGGCAAAAATACTCAGCTGGACAGCATTCATAAAGGCGATCAATAAATAATAATGAATAGTTAATAGCTAAAACCATTAACCCTTGAGGCAAACAAGCCTAAGCCAATCCATACAGGGTGTTAACTATTCACTGAAATGTGCGCTATTATCGGGGGTTCCCGGCAGCCTAACAGCTGCCGTTTTTTGTTTTGGTCATGCCAAAACAGACGAATTCGCTTTAACGAGTCAGGGTAATGAGCCAGCAATTTTTGATTCCCACCTACGCGCGCCAGCCAGTGGCTTTCGTGCGGGGCGAGGGCGTGTGGTTGTACGACGAAAACGACCACAAATACATGGATGCCATCTCCGGGATTGGCGTGTGCAACCTGGGCCACTGCCACCCGGCAGTCACCCGCACCCTGGCCGAACAGGCCGGGCAGCTGATGCACACCTCCAACCTGTACCGCATTCCTGCCCAGGAATCGCTGGCCCAGCGGCTGTGCGAATTGAGCGGCATGGAGAACGTGTTCTTCTCCAACTCCGGAGCAGAAGCCAATGAGGCCGCCATCAAGATTGCCCGCCTGTATGGCTCACGCAAACAGATCGCCCGCCCCACCGTGATCGTTATGGAAGGCAGCTTCCATGGCCGCACCATGGCGACCCTGTCCGCCACCGCCAATGCCAAGGTGCAGGAAGGCTTTGCGCCTCTGCTGGACGGTTTCATCCGTGTGCCGTTCAACGATCTGGCAGCAGTAGAAGCCCTGGCTGATAATCACGATATTGTCGCCGTTCTGGTAGAACCGGTGCAGGGCGAAGGCGGCATCCACATCCCCGCCAACGATTACCTGGCCGGCCTGCGCACCCTGTGCGACCGCAATGACTGGCTGCTGATGTTGGATGAAATCCAGTCCGGCAACGGCCGCACCGGGGATTACTTTGCCTGCCTGGGCGCCGGTGTCACCCCGGATGTGCTGACCACCGCCAAAGGCCTGGGTAACGGTTTCCCCATCGGCGCCTGCCTGGTGGCCGGCAAGGCAGACGGCGTGTTCGGCCCCGGCAATCATGGCAGCACCTACGGCGGCAATCCGCTGGGCTGCGCCACCGCCCTGACCGTGGTAAACACCCTCACCGACGACATCATTGATGGCGTGGCCGACAAGGGATCCTGGCTGAAAGACGCCTTTACCCAGGCATTCTCAGCTCTGCCCATGGTTACCGAGATCCGCCAGAAAGGCCTGATGCTCGGCATCCAGCTAGATCGCCCCTGCGCCGAACTGGTTAACCGGGCCCGTGACGCCGGCCTGCTGATCAATGTCACTGCCGGTTCCGTGGTGCGCTTGCTGCCGCCACTGGTAATCAGCCAGGCAGAGATGCAGCACCTGGTGGACACTCTCTCGACTCTGATCCACCGTTTTGCCGACGAGCAGGAGGTCGCATGACCCGTCATTTCCTGACCCTCACCGACCTGACCCCGGATGAGCTCGGCTACCTGATCCAGCGCGC
>NZ_LWEZ01001591.1:0-2352 GCF_001634945.1 Alcanivorax sp. HI0044 | reverse complement strand
AGCTTGCATCACCCTGCCACCTCCCACTGCGGGAACGGATCGTCCAGCTGCTCCCACAGCGCCTTGCCCTGAAGCATTTCCGCTTCCGTCAGCAAGCAGGCGTCCAGTGCCTTGCGGGTTTCCTCCGGCTGCAGGTTATGGCCGATAAACACCAGTTCCTGGCGCATGTCGCCAAAAGGTTCTTGCCATTTCTCCATGATCAGCGCGCGGTATTCTTCATCGCTGGGCCAGTGTTGCTCCGGCACGGTTTTCCAGAACATGCCGGCCGGGCCATGGTGAACAATGTCACCNGCCTGGCTCCAGCTACCTGCAAAGTGGGGGCGGCTGGCCAGCCAAAAAAAGCCTTTGGAGCGCAACAAGGTTCCCAGCGGCCAAGGCTGCTGCAAAAAGTTCCAGAATCGTTGTGGGTGGAACGGACGCCGGGCTTCATAGGTGAAACTGCTAATGCCGTATTCCTCGGTTTCAGGCAAATGCTCGCCCCGCATTTCCTTTAACCACCCCGGCGCCTGCTGGGCCTTTTCAAAGTCAAACCGCCCTGTATTGAGCACCGCTTCCAGCGGCACCATGCCGTGGCGAATGGGCAAAATCCGGGCATCCGGGTTCAACAGCCGCAAAGTTGCCTGCAACACCTCCAGTTCCTTTTCTGTGACCAAATCCGTCTTGCTGATCAACAGCACATCGCAGAATTCCACTTGCTCCACCAGCAGATCCACCACATTACGAAGATCTTCATCACCAAGGTTTTCCTGCTCCTGCTGAAGCGTGCGGGTACTTCGATAGTCCCGCAGGAAATTAACCGCATCGACCACCGTAACCATAGTGTCCAAACGGGCAACGGAGGACAGCCCTTCCCCGTTTTCATCTTCAAACGTAAAGGTCTCTGCCACGGGCAAGGGTTCAGAAATCCCGGTGGACTCAATCACCAGATAGTCGAAAGAACCTTCCCGAGCCAGGCGATTCACTTCCACCAACAGGTCCTCGCGCAATGTGCAGCAGATGCAGCCATTGCTCATTTCCACCAGTTTCTCTTCCGACCGGTTCAGCGAAACGTTCTGATTGACCAGTGCCGCATCAATGTTGATTTCACTCATGTCGTTGACGATAACGGCAACGCGCAGGCCGCTTCGGTTGTTGAGAATATGGTTGAGGACAGTGGTCTTCCCGGCGCCGAGAAACCCTGACAGCACGGTAACGGGAAGCTGGCGAATGGGGCTGGCTTGCTGACTTGTCATGTTTCTATCCTGTTCGTTGATGAGCATAGTGGCGTTCATTCTGTTCAAGGCGAGCCTTCACCTCGGCACAGTATTCCGTGGTAGGACGGGCCAGCAGCCGCGGCAGACCAATGGGCTCACCGCTGATTTTGCAGTAACCGTAATCCCCGCTTTCCAGCCGCCTCAGGGCAGCACGAATTTTCCCCAGCAAAGCTTGTTCGCGGGCCATAAAGCGTAGCTGATGGCGGCAGCTCTCCTCCTCGACAGCGGCGTCCAATGGGTCTGCCTGGGTCGGTGTATGCAAATTATTTCTGGCGCTGCCGATGTGTTGTTCGCAATCGTGAGCCAGGACAACAAGACGGTTGCGGAAAAACGCCCGCTGGCTGGTGTTCATATATTGCGACGGCGTCATCGCCAACAGCGTTTTCTCACTGATGATACGAGGCATGATGCCCTCCTTGTTTTGTTATGTTATAACATTACATTAATCATCAACAACCCTTGCGGAGTAGTACCCATGCACTTTCCCCTGCCCGGCTCCTATACCGAGTGGCGACACTGCATCACCGAAATATGCGGGATTCCTCTTGGTGAGGCCTTTATCCGCGAAAGGCTGAGCGCTCTGGACAACGACAATGACCACATGACCCGCAAGTTCATCGAGCTTTACGGCCGCAAACACTGGGAACAAACAAAGGAGTGGTTTAACCGGGCACTGAACGAGCAAGGAGTAAAGAATGATCCGAAGAAACCCTAATGGTGACCTGCCGGCCATTCATTCGAACGCCTTTATCGACCCTACCGCCATCATCTGCGGCAAAGTCATCGTTGACCGCCATGTCTTTATCGGCCCCTATGCCGTGATTCGAGCCGACGAGACAGATGATCATGGCAATCTTCACCCCATCCATATTGGCGAAGGCACCAACATTCAGGATGGTGTGGTTATGCACTCCAAGGACGGAGGGCCTATCTCCATAGGAAAACACACCTCTATTGCCCATCGCGCCATTGTGCACGGCCCCTGCCAGGTCGGAGACAGGGTTTTCGTGGGATTCAACAGCGTACTGTTCAACTGCACCATCGGCGATGGCTGCGCCATTCGCCACAATGCGGTTATCGACGGCATGACGCTCCCCGC
>NZ_LWEZ01001590.1:0-966 GCF_001634945.1 Alcanivorax sp. HI0044 | reverse complement strand
GAATTTCTGATGGCCGGTGTGTGCATGCGGCATACTCAGTGGTATGTTCTTGGTCCCCGGCTTGCCTTTCCTGATTTTCCCTCCCTGCGATATTTGTTTTCAAAAAACAAAACGTAGTTCCAAAATAGTATTGACGCCCCCTTTGGGGCGTGTCAGATTGACCGGCGAGTCAACACTTTGTATTCACCGATGAGCAGGCTGCGCTAGCCCGGTCTTATCGGTTTTATCCGGCGGTTTCCGGGTATCAACAATAAAAGCAGCTCTGCGAGGGCTGCAGTTCGGGAGAGTAAGACATGTCTGATCGGCATCATGCGGTCTGGCCAGAGAATATGCCCAAGCATCTGAGCCTGCCGCAGACCAGCCTCTATACCAATCTGGAGGTGTCTGCATTGCGTTACCCGCAACGGGACGCGATCAACTATTACGACAGCCCCCTCACGTTTGCCCAGTTGAAGCAGCAGGCGGATGCCCTGGCGGGCTACCTGCAATCACTGGGGGTGGAAAAGGGCGACCGGGTGCTGCTGTTCATGCAGAACGCCCCCCAGTTCATTATCAGCTACTACGCAATCCTTCGTGCCAACGCCATTGTGGTGCCGGTGAACCCCATGAACCGGGCGGCGGAGTTGGAGCACTACCTGGAAGATACCGAAGCGTCTGTGGCGATTTGCGGTCAGGAGTTGCTGGCGGCGATTGCGCCTGTGGTGGGCAAGGTGAATCTGCGCCACCTGATTGTGGCGGCTTACAGCGATTACATCGTCCGTGACACGGACTTGCCCCTGCCACCGGAAGTGGAGGCGCCTGCTGCTGCCCTGGCGGACCCGGCACACCTGGCCTGGAAGGACGTTATCGCGGCCGCCAAACAGCCCAGTGAATTGCTGGTGGGGCCGGATGATCTTGCCGTGTTTCCGTACAGCTCGGGCACAACCGGTGCGCCTAAAGGTTGTATGCATACCCATGCGTCGGTGA
>NZ_LWEZ01001589.1:0-615 GCF_001634945.1 Alcanivorax sp. HI0044 | reverse complement strand
AATGATGCCACCCTCAACGATAGCAGGCAGTTTTGCCAATTTTTCAGCAGTGGTGCCAGCACGGGGATGCTCATCGTCTGCCACCGTCAGCGGCTCTTTCTTGCGGCCTTGGGGAACAATGACCGGCAGGATCTCCTTCTGATAGAAACCGCGCTCTCTGGCTGCCTCATAACGCTGCTGGGAGCGTGCCGCAAAGGCATCCGCTTCCTCGCGGCTAATGCCCAGATCGTCCGCCACGTTCTGGGCGGTTTCCGGCATGGTATCGGCACCGAACTGGTTGAGGATTTTCGGGTTGGGGAAACGGGCACCAATAGTACTGTCGAAAATCGTCATGTCGCGGCTGAACGCTTTTTCCGCCTTGGCCATGACGAAGGGCGCGCGGCTCATGGATTCCGTGCCACCGGCAACGATCAAATCACCTTCACCCACGGAAACCATGCGCGCGGCATCCAGCGTTGCCGCCAGGCCACTGCCGCACAAGCGGTTAACGGTGATTCCGGCCACGGATTCCGGCAGCCCTGCCAGCAACCCGGCATGGCGGGCCACGTTACGGGCATCTTCACCGGCCTGGTTGGTATTGCCGATCACCACGTCTTCGTAGCGAGACAGCTCGAA
>NZ_LWEZ01001588.1:0-691 GCF_001634945.1 Alcanivorax sp. HI0044 | reverse complement strand
CTGAACCGCAGCGACGGCGACACCTTCACCCTGGCCTCCAACGTGACCGGCCTGCTGCTCACTGCCGGCGACGACGGCCTGACTCTCACCTCCCCGCAACTGGAAGCGGACAATAACCGTTTCACCCTGGCACCCAGCGACGGATGTAGCACTTACCCGGAAGCCGAACTCAACGCCGCCGTCGCGGATGACGGCCCGGCCAATTACCTGACCCAGGTTCCCCGTTTCCAGAATGTGAACGGCCTGGACGACGATGACATCTTCGGTTTCGTGGATGCCCACAGCCATATTTCTGCCTACGAATTTATCGGCGGGCGGGTGAACTACGGCGACCCCTTCCACAAGTTCGGGGTCGACCATGCCCTGCACGACTGTGCCGTCAACCATGGCCCCCAGGGGCTCACCGGGCTAATCGAACAAGTCACCAGCAACCCCGGCCCCCATGAAACCCGGGGCTGGCCGGACTACCCCTTCTGGCCCCGCAGCAACTCCCTGCAACACCATCAGAGCTACTACAAATGGATTGAACGGGCACACCTGGCGGGCATGAAAATTCTCGTCAACCACCTGGTGCATAACGAGATTCTCTGCCAGCTCAATCCACAGAAACAGAATGACTGCGACACCATGGCCGCCATCGAAATGCAGGCCACCCAGATGCATCGCATGCAGGATTACATCGACGCCCAGA
>NZ_LWEZ01001587.1:0-1214 GCF_001634945.1 Alcanivorax sp. HI0044 | reverse complement strand
GCCGGAGCGTTGATGGCGGGGCAAATCCACCTGGGTTACGTCGCCGGTAATGACCGCGCGCGTACCAAAGCCGATCCGGGTAAGGAACATTTTCATCTGTTCCGGGGTGGTGTTCTGGGCTTCATCCAGAATCACGAAACTGTTGTTCAGGGTGCGCCCGCGCATGTACGCCAGCGGCGCCACTTCGATGACCATTCTGTCCATCAGCTTGGCCACTTTTTCAAAGCCGATCATCTCGTAGAGAGCATCGTAAAGCGGGCGCAGATAGGGATCGATTTTTTCCGCCAGGTCGCCGGGCAGAAAACCCAGTTTTTCACCGGCTTCCACCGCCGGGCGCACCAGCAGAATGCGTTGCACCTCGGCTTTTTCCAGGGCATCCACGGCGCAGGCTACGGCCAGCCAGGTCTTGCCGGTACCCGCCGGGCCCACGCCGAAATTGATGTCGTGTTTGCGGATCTGTTTGACGTATTCGCGCTGGTGCGCGCCGCGGGGCTTGATGCGTACCCGTTTGGTACGGATCAGTACGTCCTCGCCGGGAAACGGCACGGTGTTGTCTGCGCGGGCGTTACCGGCCTGGTCAGCCACGTTGGACTGTTGCAGGTGCAGGTGCACCATTTCCGGGGTCAGCTCGGTGCCGTCGCGGGTCTGGTCGTAGAGTTCACTGAGAATGGCCCCGGCCGCATCCACGGCGTCGGCGTCTCCGGCCAGGTGAAACTGGTTGCCGCGATTGAGGATTTCCACGTGCAGGCGCTGCGCGATCTGCTTGACGTGCTCATCCAGGCGGCCACAGAGGCTGGCCAGTCGACGGGAATCGTTGGGTTCGAGGCTGATGTGCTGTGAAACGAGTGGTGTGTCCAAGATGGAAAAGGTGGCCCTTCGGGCTGTTATGGTGGCTTTCAGAATACCCCGAAGCCAGGCTCCGGGGAAGCGAAATTACCGTTGCAGGCTAGCGATTCCGGGGCCTGCCAGCAAGGCAGGATTTGTCCCTGTCGGACAACCGGTGGTTTGTGGTTCCCACAAGCGCCTTACCCATATCACCTAAAACATTACCTCCTGTTACATCCGCCGGTTTCTTCTGCGGGTAATGGAAGCAGGACTCAGGGTCCTGCCCACCCGGCCTGCTGGCCGGAATGGATATCCATCAAGGAGAGAAGGCATGAATGCGAATGGCAAAGGTTTTATTTGGCTTTCACCGCTGGCCATGGCGGTGGCGC
>NZ_LWEZ01001586.1:0-626 GCF_001634945.1 Alcanivorax sp. HI0044 | reverse complement strand
CGCCACGTATATTCCCATCACGCAGGTGGTGTCGGACTTCAGGACCGAATGGGAAAACGCCCTGATCATGCGCCGCGACCGTAAACGAACCCTTGCCGTGCAGGCGGAACCGGATGTGCTTGGGGATGAAACGGCGGATCAGGTGCTGCGGCGGATTCGCCCGGCCATCGAAGCGCTGGAACTGCCGGTGGGCTACTCCCTGCAGTGGGGCGGTGAATACGAAGCTTCCAAGGATGCCCAGGCGGCGGTGTTCGGCAGCCTGCCCATGGGCTACCTGTTCATGTTCATCATCACCATTTTGCTGTTTGACGCGGTGCGTTCACCGTTGGTGATCTGGGCCACGGTGCCGCTGGCCATTATCGGTGTGACCTTCGGGCTGCTGCTGCTGAACTCGCCATTCGGCTTCATGGCATTACTGGGCTTTCTGAGTCTGTCCGGCATGCTGGTGAAAAATGGCATCGTGCTGGTGGAGCAGATCAAGCTGGATCGGGAAACCATGGCGCCCTTCGATGCGGTAGTGTCGGCCTCCATTTCCCGGGTGCGCCCGGTATGCATGGCGGCGGTCACCACCATTCTTGGCATGATTCCGCTGCTGTTCGATGCCTTCTTCGAATCCATGGCGGTGG
>NZ_LWEZ01001585.1:0-997 GCF_001634945.1 Alcanivorax sp. HI0044 | reverse complement strand
AGCGGTAGAATGCCGGCCCGATTGGCCGAAGCCTGAACGTATGCGGGCCGAGCTTCACGCTCAAGGCTAGCAGGTCACGAACATGCCAGCGAACACGTTATCCGGTTCGAGCTGTCTGGCCGTTTTTCTTCGCCCCTTCACTCCTCCACCCCGGACGCCTCACCAATGAATGACCAACCCTTGAAGGGTGCCTTGCTGCTGATACTCGGTGAAGGCCTTCTGGCGGTGATGGCTGCCATGATCAAGCACCTGTCTGATCACCTCGACACCGAGGTCATCGTGTTTGCACGCAACCTGTTCGGGCTGATGTTCCTGCTGCCGATCATCGCCACCCGCGGTGGTTTTGGTCAGCTACGAACCCGCTTTGTGCATCTGCACCTGATCCGTGCTTTCACCGGCGTGAGCGCCATGTTTTGTTTCTTTTACGCCATTGGGCATATTGCCCTGGCAGAGGCGGTACTGGTCAAAATGACGGTGCCGTTTTTCCTACCGATCATCGCCTGGTTATGGCTCAGTGAACGGATCGGTCTGCACACCTGGCTGGCCATCGTCGCCGGCTTTATCGGCGTTGCTATCATCATGCGCGCCGGGCAGGGTCATATTGACCCGGTCATGTGGGTAGCGCTGGCCGGCGCGGCCATCATGAGTATCGCCAAGGTCAGCATCCGTCGCATGGCGGTTTCCGAGCCCGCCCAGCGTGTGGTGTTCTACTTTGCGCTCTTTGCCACACTGTTTTCGTCTCTGCCTTTACTATGGGCCACCACCCTGCCCGCAGGCACCGATTACCTCTGGCTTCTCGCCATCGGCCTGGTGGCCACAGGCGGGCAATATGCCATGACCACCGCCTACCAGATTGCCCGACCCGGTCAGGTGGGCGTCTATAACTACTCCTCCGTGATCTGGGCTGCGTTGCTCGGCTGGATGTTCTGGGGCGAGACCCTGGTGCTGACCACCATCATCGGCACCCTGTTGATCGTGGCCGCCGGCATCTGGAATC
>NZ_LWEZ01001584.1:0-1071 GCF_001634945.1 Alcanivorax sp. HI0044 | reverse complement strand
CATGGACCTGCTGTTCGGCAAACCGCCGAAAATGCTGCGCAGTTTCGAGCGCGAAGATTTTGTGCGTCAGGCGTTCACCACTGAAGATATCGACCTGAAAGAAGCCGGTGAGCGGGTGATGCGCCTGCCGTCCGTGGCCTCCAAGAGCTTCCTGATTACCATCGGCGACCGCTCCATTACCGGGCTGGTGCACCGGGACCAGATGGTTGGCCCCTGGCAGGTGCCGGTGGCTGATTGTGCTGTGACCGCTACCGGCTTTAATCCCAACGCAGACAACAAAACCACAGGCGAAGCCATGGCCATGGGGGAGCGTACCCCGGTGGCTCTGGTGGACGCAGCGGCGTCCGGGCGGATGGCGGTGGCCGAGTCCATCACCAATATTGCCGGCGCCCATCTGGGCGATCTGGGCCAGATCAGCATGTCGGCCAACTGGATGGCGGCAGCGGGTCACCCGGGTGAAGATCAGGCTTTGTTCGATGCGGTGAAAGCGGTGGGCATGGACCTGTGTCCGAAGTTGGGTATCGCCATTCCGGTGGGCAAGGATTCGTTGTCCATGCGCACGGTCTGGAACGACAAGGGCATCGATAAAAGCGTCACCGCACCCATGTCGCTGGTGATTTCTGCCTTTTCCACGGTGACCGACATCGACCTGACGGTGACCCCGGAGCTGAAAACCGGTGTGGACAGCGAACTGCTGCTGCTGGACCTGGGCCGTGGTCAGAACCGCATGGCCGGCTCCGCCCTGGCGCAGGTGTACGGCAAGGTCGGTGATATCGCGCCGGACCTGGACGATGCCAAAGACCTGATCGCTTTCTTCGAGGTGACCCAGCAGTTGCTGGCCGAACGCAAACTGTTGGCCTATCACGACCGCTCCGACGGCGGTCTGTTTACCAGCCTGGTGGAAATGGCCTTTGCTGCCCGCACGGGGCTGGATATTTCCCTGGATCCCCTGGCCGGCGATACCCCGGAAGCCGTGGCGGCGCTGTTTACCGAAGAGCTGGGCGCGGTGTTGCAGGTGGAAAAATCCCACGCGGAAGAAGTGGTTGCCCGTTATGCCGAGGCGGGTCTCGG
>NZ_LWEZ01001583.1:0-1827 GCF_001634945.1 Alcanivorax sp. HI0044 | reverse complement strand
AAACCGCGCTCAATAATATCGTTGGCGTCGTCACCAATGGCNTGTTCGCCAAGCGGCCTGCCGACGTGGTGCTGGTGGGTGAAAACGGTACGGTGAACCAATACTGACACCACGGGGGGACCGCAGAAATGCTGATATCTCCCAGCCCCGCGAGAAAACCAAAAAAGGCCGCAATGTGCGGCCTTTTTTGGTTTTCACCTGAAAGATTAATCCCAGAAGTTATACCAGGATTTTTCTTTCTTCTCAGCGTCCGCCTTGGCATCCGCTTTCGCATCCGCATTGACACCGGCGGCCCCCGCTTTCATTTCAGCGTTGGCACTGGCGCCAGCCCCTTGCGCATTATTCATGGCATCTTCATGACGTTGACGCGCGGCATCACGGCTTTCTTCCATTTTCTTCATGTTGGCTTCATGCTTGGCACGGGCATCATCGCCCATGGCGTTTGCGTCATCCTTCATGGCATCACGCTTTGCCTTGGCATCTTCTTTCATCGCGTCATGGCGGGCTTTGGCATCGCTTTCCATTGCATCACGCTGGGCCCGTGCATCTTTTTCCATCTGTTTGGCATCGGCCTTGGCCGCATCTCGCTGGTCACGAACAGTCTGTTCAGCAGCATCGGCATCTGCCTGGGCATTCACGGCAGCATTGACGCCTGCATTCAGGTCTGCCACGGCAGCCTGACTCAACAAGACCGCACCGGAAGCAGCGGCCAACATCCATTTACTGTTCATCATAGACTCCTTGTAAAAACACAAAACTCCCTGGTTGGGAACCGTGAATTCACACTGTTACAAAGCCGCAACCTGCTCAAGTAACAAAGCGTAAAAAATCGAATTTACGCCAGGTACTCGTCAATAATGGCAAAGATTTTACGTCTGAACGCTTCATTTTCATTGGCCAGCTGGTGGCGGGCTCCCGGAAGCATATGGATATCGGGGCTTTCAAATTTCTGCTTGATCATCTCCAGGTTATATTGCCAGTCCACCGTTTCATCCCTGTCTCCCTGAATCACCACCGGCGACACTTTTATCCGTGACGCTTTTTCAAAACCCGGCATCCATTTCTTCAGGGCACTCACCCAGATGGCGGAAATACGCCGTGCCTGCAAAGGGTCTTTGTTTTCCAGAAAGTCGAGGAAATCCGGATCGTTGGAGTTGATGGTAAAAACCCGTTTCAGGGTTTTGGCAAACGGGCTGACCATGGTGTGCAACCAACGAGCCGTTCCCCACTTGAACGGCCGCACCAGTGGCGCCAGCAGAATGACCTGCTCAAAAGGGTTCTCATCGCCCTCACCGCGGCTGACCAGATAATCCATCACGATGGCCCCACCGGTGCTCTGGGCAATCACATGCCAGGGCTTGGGGAAATAATTGGTTGCCAACGACAGGCACTGTTCCAGTACGTCGCGGTAGGTACGAAAATCGTCGATCACGGCTTGCGGGCCAGTGCTCAACCCGTGGCCCGGCAAATCATAGGCGAGCACCGCATAGCCCAGCTCCAGCACATGGCCGATCACATGCCGGTACAATCCCACATGGTCGAAGTAGCCGTGGCAAATCAGCACAGTGCCCCGCGGCTGAACGGGCGGCTTCGGCCGCCAGCCATGCACGGAAAGCATATGCCCCGCCGCCTCGAAATAACCGAAGCCATGCTCCAGGTCCGGCAGGCGATCGGCAAAATTGAGACCGTAGTACGCCACATAGCGCTGGCTGGATTCACTCAGCGGATCGAAGGCCTCCCAGTTCAAGGGCTGCCACTGCTGAATAATCTGATCGCGATCGAAAGGGTTTGCCATAGCCGGTAACGGGTCTCCACGGTTTACTCACG
>NZ_LWEZ01001582.1:0-760 GCF_001634945.1 Alcanivorax sp. HI0044 | reverse complement strand
AATACGCAAACCGCCATCAATCAGCCAGATAAACACCGCGACACCCGCCAGCACCTGCTGGATACGGGCCGTGACATTCTGGCTGCCCGCGGTTTCAGCTCCGTCGGCTTGAGCGCCATCCTGCAAGCCGCCGGCGTGCCGAAAGGCTCGTTTTACCACTACTTTCAGTCCAAAGAGCAATTTGGCCAGGCGTTGCTGGAAGATTATTTTGCCAGCTACGTGCAAGACCTGGACGCCCGCTTCACCGATGACGATACCCCGGCCATCAGCCGGCTGATGCGGTACTGGCAGGATTGGCAGGAAAACTACTGCGGCCCCGCCGGCCTGCGCGATTGCCTGGTGGTCAAACTGAGCGCCGAAGTGGCCGACCTGTCCGAAGCCATGCGCATCACCCTGCGCGATGGCACCGAGCAAGTCATGGCGCGCATTGCCAACTGCATTGACGCCGCCATTGCCGATGGCTCCCTGCATCCGCAGCCAGCCCAGCAGACCGCCGGCAACCTCTACCAGCTATGGCTGGGCGCCAGCCTGCTGACCAAGCTGCACCGCAATGCGCAGCCCATGAATCAGGCCATGACGCTGACCCATAACATGCTCGCACGCTGACACAACCACACTGAACACAACCGTGCCCGCTATTGAGCGGGCCTTTTTAGCCGCCAACTCTAGACGACCGGTCTATTTAAAAACTTTCAAGCGAATCAAGCGCCATCAATCAAGGATACCGCACCATGAACAACTTCGATTTCTACAACCCCAC